>NZ_JAPDDT010000018.1 GCF_025950235.1 Luteolibacter arcticus
CGGGGAGTACCAGTGACCTTTTCGTCACACTACGCCGCCGTTCCGGCAAGCAGGGAGGATGCCGAACACTATTGGCATCTTGCCCAAGTCCGTTGAAGGGGCGTCCCGCCCGTTCCCTTGGTTCCCGATCCGGACTCTCAAGGAAATGAAGGTGCGAAGATATTTTTCAGACAGCTTCTCACGGACCGGCCTGCACCTTGAGCCGGATGAAGCGGGTCGAGGAAGTGGTGGTGTTGAAACTATCGCGAACAATGAGCTGCGTGGCGGTGTCGGCTTCGACCACCACGTTGACGTCGGACCAGTCGTTCAGCGCGCCGCAGGTTTCCACCGTGTAGGTCAGGTTCGTGGCCTGCGGATTCTTGTTCACGGTCAGGCGGAGGTGCTGCTTGTCGGCGACGGTCTCGAGGTCGGCGACCGGCCCGGCGGTGTAAACCAGCGGATTGGTGCCCAGGGCATACTCCATCAGGTTGGTGAGGCCGTCCTTGTCGGCATCGTCGCCGGGCAGGTTGGCGCCGGGGTTGGCGTTGCCGAAGTTCGCGGCCTCCCAGGTATCGTAGATGCCGTTGCCATTGGTGTCCGGATTGACGGCGGTATAGACGAGCACCAGGTTGTTGCCGGCCTGTTGGACCGCCCAGGTGCCCTGCGGCAGGGTGAGCCCGCTGGTATCCACCGTGAACTTGTCCGCGCTGAAGGTGGGGATGGAGGAGCTCGTCTGGATCAGGACGAAGGAGGCGTTGGTTTCGGTGAAGTTCGCGAGGGCGAGATCCACCGGGCGGATGGTGATCGGGTTGCCGCTGGTGGCCGTCAGACTGAGCGAGCTTACGGTCGCCTTGTCCCAGCCGGTGCCGGCCGCCCCGGTCCAGTTGTTGATCTCCCAGGTCACCTTCGATCCTCCGGCCAGGGTCAAGGTGTTGTTGACCGTCAGATTGCCGACCGCGTTGTTTCCGGGTGCGAGCGTGCCGCTGTTACTCACCGTGCCAGCGATGCTGCCGCTGCCGCCGAGGGTGCTCGCGGCGTTGATGGTGGTGGCGGTGTTGCCGAGCGCGCCGTTTACCAGCAGCGCCCCGCCGGTGATCGAGGTGGCGCCGATGTAGTTGTTCGATCCGCTCAAGGTGAGCGTGGCGGTGCCGGTCTTGGTGAGAGCCCCCGCTCCGCTGATGACTCCGGAGAGGGTCTGGCTGGCGGATGACGAATGCCGGAGGGTTCCGGCGTTGGAGATATTGCCGCCGTAGGTTCCATTGCCCAGGCTGCCGCTGCCAGCGATTTCCAAGGTGCCCGCAGCGACGACCGTGCCGCCGGGATAGGTGTTGGCAGCCGTTAGAATCACCGTTCCGTTCAAGGTCGTCGTTCCAAACGTCAGGACCGACGGGGCGGACTCGGAGATGGCGCCATTCAGCGTGGCGACACCGGTTCCCTTCGCCCCGATCGTCGCGCTTCCCGTCAGGGTGATAGTCCCGTTCAGCGTGTTGTTAGAGAGGTTGTCGTTGGCGAAGCGAAGTGCGACGTCGTAGCCGCTTCCTTCGCCGTAGCCGGTTCCCTCGATGGTGAAGTCCTGGCTGAAGGTGCCACCGGTCCACATGCCCAGTTGTCCGCCGGTTTTCACGACGACCCGGGTGGTGCTGCCGAGACCGCCGCCTGCAGCGGACGTGGTGCTGGTGCGACCGCCTTCCATTTGCAGCGTGCCCGTGAATCCTGCCCCGAGCCCCGCGGTGCCCCATCCGAAGTCGAAGTTCTTCCCGGTCTCCAGGGCCAGGGTTCCAGCACCGGTGTATTTCGACCAGGTCTGGGCGGCGGCTCCGGTGGCGGTGTTGTACTGGACCCTCAGGGTGGCACCGGACGCGATGTCGTAGGTGCTGTTGAGCGTCGGCTGGATGGTGCCGTTGCCCAGTTGCAGGGTTCCTGCCGAGACCTTGGTTGCGCCCGTGTAGGTATTGGTGCCGGTCAGGACCAGCGATCCGTCACCGGCTTTGACCCATCCCTGGTTACCCGCCAACACCGCGCCGATGGTGGTGGTTTGATTCGTCACGGTGATCACCGGGAAGTCGCTGGCGACGGCAAGCGTGAGCGGGCCGCCACTGCCGGTGTTCAGCGTCCAACCGTGGCTGGGCGAGGTATCGCCAAAGACCAGGGTGCCAATGGTGCGCGCACCATCCAGGGTGACGGTGGGGCTGGTGGTGAGATTGAGCGTGCTGAAGTCGGCATAGGCCCCGGTCCCCGATGGGATGCCGCCCTGCCAATTGCCGGCGGTGATCCACGAACCGCCGCTGGAATTAATCCACGTGGGTGGGACGATCACCGTGATATTCAGGGTGGCAATGTCCTCCAGCCCCGAGGGATCGGCCACGCGGACGGTGAAGGTATTCACGCCGAGGTCGGCGGCTTGCGGCGTGCCGGAGAGCGCGCCATTGGGCGCGACGTTCAGCCATGCCGGCCCACCCGGGAGCTTCGAGAAGACGAGCGCGTCGGCGGAGTTGAAGTCACTGGCGAGGGGAGCAAGGCTTTGACCGGTGTAGGCCATCGCGACGGGCGCGTCCGGCCTCGCGACCGGATCGGCGGCAAAGGACGGTGCCTGGTTGCCGACTGCCACATCGTCGAAGCTGCCACCGAGGCGATAGGAAAGAAACTGGCCGGGGATTTCGCCGGAGCCGTTCGCAGGCGCGGCATCGCCCTGGCGTTGCCAGGCCACCGCGAGATGATCGCCGCCGCCGCCCTCCTTGTGGCGGACTTCGAAGTAGTAGTACTTCCCGGCCTGCAAGGCGATGTAGGCGCTGGGAGAACGCTGGCTCCACCCCTTGGGATCCGTGTAGCCGGAGAGCTGGTGGATGCGAGACTTGGTCGCCGCTTGTTCGCTGGTGCCGAGCCAAAGTTCCGAGTTGTCGTCGGAGGTGAGATAGAAGCGGTAGTTGCCGGTGACGGTGGGCTTGATCCAACCGGTGATGCGCTGGCCGTAGTCCTCGCCGTAGTCGGCAGTCGTCGCGGCACTGGTGATCGGGCCGCTGGAGTCCGCGTTGAAGGGGAACTTCGCCTGTGAAGTCAGGTCGGTCACGGCACTGCCACCGATGCCGGTATAGACTTCACGCCACAATCCGCCGGACACGAGCGCCCCGGTGTCGGTCACGGTGACTTGCGCCGCGGTGCTGGTGAGCGTGCCGAGCGTGGTGGTAAAGACGCAGTCGTAGTCGCCCGCGGCGCCACCGGAGACATTCGCGAAGGTCAGCGAGGGGCTGTTGGTGGGTGCCCCCATGTTCACGCCGTTGCGGCGCCATTGGTAGAAGCCGGGCTGCGGACCCGTGGTCGCGACCGAGAGCGTCACCGAGCCACCCCGGGTCGTACTGGCCGGTTGCGGATGAGCGGTGATGCTCATCGTCGCGGGAGTACTGTCCGGCGCGGCGATATAGGCACCGTCGATCACTTCGATCGCACCGCCGTTGATCGCCCAGCCGATGGAGAGGAGATCGGCTCCCGTGCCTTCCTTGTGCAGCGCCTCGAAGGAATAGGCCTGACCGGCGGTCAGGTTGAACGCCACCGACTGCTGGCTGCCGTACTTGTTCCACTGGTTCACCGCGGTCGAGCCGGTGACCGAAGCGATCGCCGTGGGCGAGACGGCGCCGAGGCCGCTGCTATTGAACTTGAGCTGCGAGCCATCGTCCGAAGCGATGTAAAAGCGGTAGGAGCCGGTGACCGGCGCGATCACGCAGCCGGTGAGGCGCGCGCCGTAGTTGTCGCCACTGAAGTCGCCGGTCAAGCGGGTCACGGTGCGCGTGACATCCGGGGAATTCGGGAACTTCGTGGCCCCCGTCAGGTTCGTCACCAGAGTGCCGGTGAGGCCGGTGTACACCTGGTAGTTCGCGAGCCCGGCGATGTAGCCGGCAGGCGCGGGATGAATGCTGACGCTGACATCGATCGGCTCGACCAGCGTGTAGCTGCCGCGGGTGACGCTGAGCTGCACCCGGTAGCTACCGGCCATGCTGAAAGTCATGTCGGTGGTGGCGGCCGAGGGTTGGCTGAAGGTGACCGTGCCGGGACCGGAAAGCTTGGTCCACGCGGCGGAGTAGCCGGAGGAAACGGCAGCACCTTGGCCGTCCACGAGACTCACCGGCATGGCAAGCGTGCTGCCGGTGTGGGAGATCTTCCGGGCATCGATGGTCGGCCAGGTGATATTGGGCGACTGGAAGTTCGCGATGACCTGGTCGGGTGCATCGTTGATGGACGGGATGATGTTCAGGCCGCCATTGGCGATGACATACGGCAGGGCCATGTCGATTGCGGCGCACTGGGTTTCGTCGAGGTAGCTGTCATTCACGCTGCGCGAGCGGAAGTACTGGAAGCCGCCCGTGTGGGTGCGCGACAGCGCGTAGTAGAAGCGCCAGTTGTCCAACATGAAGCGTTGCTGGCGGTCGGTCAGGAAGGCGGTGGCCAGGGCGTGATAGGCCTGGGCCCCGACGCAGTAGGCGTGGGCTTCCTGCTGACGGATGTAATGGCGGCTGGTGTAGGCCTTCAAGCGGGCGAGCTTGTCTTCATCGTCCGCGGTGAGGGCACCGCCGTTCCGCTTGTAGAGGTCCATGCCGAGTGCGGTGGCGGGAGTGCGGCCGGCAGCGTCCCATCCGGTGGGCGCATTGAGCGTGTAGGCCACGTGGCCGTCGTCGTTGCTACTGGAATTATAGTAAGCAGTGCGCTTGCCCATCCAGTTCCACTGCATCTGGAACTTCTCGTCGAGCGTGTGATCGTAGTTCTCCTTGCCGACCTCCACGGCCCCGACCGGTGCGGTGGGGTAGCCGAAGTAGTGGCCATCGCGCGGGCGCACGGTCATGTCCATGCCCACGTGGCGGGCGAAGGCCATGCCATTGAAGCTATAGACGCCGCACATGTTGATGCCGCCGCCCCAGCCGAGGTGGATGTAGTCTCCGATCACCCCGCCATGCGACACCATGCCCGCGATCTGGGTGCCCGCCGGCGTGTAAGTCGTGCCGAGCGCCGGTTGTTTCCACCACTGGACCGTATTGGCGCACATCTCCGCGCCGCGCTGGATCGCGGGTGCCACGGTGGCGTCCGCGGTCTTCGCATAGTACTCGGAAAGGAACATCACGAACTGGCCGAGCTGCCAGTTGCTGAGGGCACCGCCCACGTAGTTCGGGTTCGCCGTGCCATCGAACAGCTTGTCCTCCACCGCGGCATAGACGCCGGCGTTGATCTGTTGGACGCAACGGTCGCGGATCTTGTTGATCGAAAGCCGGTAGGGCTTGGCACCGGTCGTGTCGTTCCAGTTCGGGTGGCCGAGCAGGCACAGGCCGGACCAGCCAGTGGGGTAGCCCACGTCGCCATTGCTGGTGCTCATCACGCGCTGGTGCAGCCACGCGCAGGCACTCTCGAAGCTCGCCTGGTGCTTGGCGCTGGCGCGCGGGTAGGCCGCTCCGAATGTCCCTGCCGACGGCAGGGTCACCGTGACATCGAGCGATCCCACGCCCGGGCGCAGCACTTTCAAGGGCAGCGAGCCTCCAGCACCTTCGGCGCGGTCCACCGCGAAGCCGAGCTCCTGGCTGACCCCGTGGTGATAAGTGCCGGTCGGCGTGAAGGTCTTACCGAAGGCCCCGAACAAATAGTCACCGACTTGCAAGCCGGAGGTAACCCCGGGCGCGGCGGCATCGAGCGACACGATGCGCGCGTAGCTCGAATTCGGGGTGACGCGGAATTGGCCGCCGATCGGTCCGAGCGGATAGTTCCGGGTCTCTTCCTGGGCAGTGGCTGCGGCGGGCAGCAAGGCCAGCAAGGCGCAAATGAGGGAGGCAAGACGCATGGGCTTTTGAGAGCTGGGTTTTCGCGGACGGAAAAGAAATTCAAGGGGCCGGCGGGACGGGGCGGAGCGTCACGGTGACCGGTGTCGCCTCGGACGGCAGCAAGGCCGTATTGGGCAGGTAGAGGGTATCGTCGTCGCCGCCCGCCCGCGGATTCCCGGCGAGTGCGGTGGAGTCGGAAATCAGCGCGATGATCGAGCCGTCGCGCTCCGCAGCAAAGCCGCCGGCGTCCACTACGGAGCCTTGATAATGCCAAGGCCCGCGAGCCAGCGTGCCGCCGGTTTTTCCCTGCGGACTTTCGTGGGCAAGCGCCAGCAGGTCCTCGAGCGCCAGCTTCTTCGCCGGACCATTGGTCGCCCACTCCACCTCGATCGTCACCGGCACCGGCTTCGGTGCCTCGCCCTGCGGTGCCAGTCCGATCAAAAGCGCTGCCACATGGAGGTGTAGCGGCGACACCTCGGCCGCGAGCAGCGCCTCATGGACCTTGCCCTTGGTGGTGACCAGGGCGTATTCCACCAGGCCCTCGCGGGCATTGATTTTAGCGGGAAACGAAATCGTCCGGGTGGCGCGGTCGCATTGGATCCGGCCGATCCGGAAGGTGGTCTCGCCGGTCTTTTCAATCAGCTTCGCGACTTCCTCCTTCCAAGCCTCGGGCGTGGCCGGACCCATGCCGCCTTCGGGCTTGGTGGCGGGGATGAACTTGCCCGAGCCATCGATCGCACCTTGAGCCGGGTCAGGCGGGGATTGGGCCCCGGCCGACGCCACGCCCAGGGTCGCCGCGATGGCGATGACCGACCCGGACCGGAGAAGCCCTGATAGCGTTTGCATCGTTGGTTGTTCGACCATTGGGTTTGCCGTTGCGGGCGGGAGAGCTGCTGGGTGTCGCGGTTCGTCCGAGCCGGAGCGGTGACAGACCGGGAAGGGACGCGCGTGCTTCTCCCGCTGATCTATAGCAGGATCGTCACATTCAAAGCGATAAAGTGACGCCTATATTGCATCCTCGCTCTTCTCAAGCCCTTTAATTCTCGTAACCGGTCAAAAAAGTGAAGAGGTTCGCGCACCGTGACCCGCCCACTCCGCCGCCTGCCCTTGGCCGAGCAAACCGCCGCGCACTTGCGCGAGGGCTTCCAAAGCGGGCGCTGTGTCGGGCAATTGCCCGGGGTCATGCAGCTCGCGGCCGAACTGGCAGTGTCCAATCACACCGTGCGGGCGGCCCTGAAGATGCTGGAGCAAGAAGGCTGGCTCGAGGACTGTGGCGCGGGACGCCGGAGAAGGATCGTGGCGAACCAACTCAGGGAACCGTCGCGCCGCTCTCTCCGCATTGGCATCCTGCTTGATGAGCCATTTGAGGACGCAGGATTTCGCACGGTCAAAATCCTGTTGGGGGGTACGCTTTGCGATCGAGGCAGCGGGACACACTTGCGTCTTCAGTGACCAATACCTTCCCCAGTTGAACGACGATCTTCCGAAGATCTCGCGCCTGACGAGGAAGGAAGAAGTGACCGCATGATTGGGAACTGCAACCCATGGAAGCGCAATTTGAATGCTTCGGCTCACAGCCTGCGACCGAATAGTCCGCCTTGTCAGACATTCCGCCGTTTCTAAGGTTGGCCCGTCTGCTGCAAAGAAGCCTCGTCCCCCCCCGACACTGGGGGGTGGCGAATACGGGTTCCTTCCGTGCGCGGATTCGCCACCCCCCTTCCAAACAATGCTCCACATCGCTGCGCTATTCGAGGTCCCGCCTCACTTCACTCCATTGCAGAAGGGACGGCTCAATGCTGAGCTTCAAATCGCTGGATTTGCTCGCGTTCCCGACATACCCGCTCTCTGGCTGTCTCGCTCCCGCTTTGAAGATCTCCGCTCAGCGCGACACTCCTTCAGGAACATTTTTCACGCGTGTGGAATGGCCCTGCCCCACACCTTCCTGATTCCATTCGCCGAATCGGCGGAGTTGCCGTGACACCGAACCCTGGAGCATGTCCGTCAAGTGATCTCCCTTTGCAACCGGATCAATCCGCCTTGAACCTCAGATGGGCATGAAAGGCGAAAAAGGCATGGAAAACGGAAACCCCGGCAGCGACCCTGCGACCGCAGGATGGAAGGAAATCGTCCGGCGATATCAATTGCCCTCCGGCTGGCGTGCCGTGTGGCAGCTCTCTAACACCCTCATCCCCTACGCAGCACTGTGGGTGCTGATGTATTTCAGCCTGGCGATCTCCTATTGGCTTGTGGTTCCGCTTGCGATTCTCGCGGGTGCTTTCCTGATCAGGACCTTCGTGATTTTCCACGACTGTACCCACGGCTCGTTCTTCAAATCGAAGCGGGCCAATGAGGTCGTCGGGATCATCACCGGGCTTCTCGTATTCACGCCGTTCCATCAATGGCGCTTCGAACACACCATTCACCACTCTAGCGCCGGGGACCTGGATCGCCGTGGTATTGGTGACGTCTGGACCCTCACCGTGCAGGAATACCTGGAATCCTCACGATGGCGGCGTTTCACCTACCGCCTCTCCCGCAACCCGATCATTCTGTTCGGCATTGCCCCGCTGCTGCTGTTTCTGCTGCTACACCGGGTGCCCGTGAAAAAGGCGGACCGGCAAGTCCGGCTGGGGGTTCATCTTACAAATTTGACCCTCCTCCTGATGGCCGTCGCTGGTTCGTGGGCGTTCGGTATTCTGCCGTACCTCGTGATCCAGTTCACCGCGATCCTGGTGGCAAGCGTTGCCGGCGTCTGGCTGTTCTACGTCCAGCATCAATTCGAGGACGTCTATTGGGAGCGTCGGCCGGACTGGGACTTCGCAAAAGCCGCTCTTGAGGGAAGCTCCTTCTACAAGCTTCCAAAGATCCTTCAATGGTTCTCGGGAAACATCGGGTTCCACCATATCCATCACCTGAGTCCGAGAATTCCAAACTACGAATTGGAACGAGCTCACAATGCCGAGCCGATGTTCCAGAACGTGAAGCCGCTCACCATCCGAAGCAGTCTGAAGTCTTTGAAATTCCGATTGTGGGACGAAAGCGCCGGCAAGCTGACTGGCTATCAGGCGCTTAATCGGCGGCGACGCGAAGAATCGGAGACCTGATCAATTCACGCTGGGCTCCTCCACCCCGCACTCGGAATCCTTTGGATCCAGCGCGGCTTCACCTTGCATTCATGGCAGCATCGCCAGAGGTGTGGAGCACGACCCCGCGTCCGGCTCGGTCGATTCAGAAAGTCCAGTTCAGCGACATGGTGCCGAAGACCTGGCCCTCGTCCTGCCCGTCAAATTCCTTGGTCCGGTAAACAAGGGCATAGGCGAGCTTGGTGTTGTGATAATTGATAGCCACGCCTGCACTCAGGTCGGCGACGAAGACATTGCTGTCGACCGAGTGGCTGTTGCTGAACGTATTCCCGTCGAGGAAGATGTTCCGCGCCACCGCCCGCCCTTCCACGCGGGTGAAGACATAGGCGCCCACGTCATAGCGCGAGCGATCGGCTTCCTGGCGGCCATCGACGGGCGTCGAGGTCGGGGCAGCCGACGCGATCGACGGGGTACCGAAATCGTCGGGGAGATTCAGCCCGATGCGGAACTCCGAACCGAGGCACGCGTCGATTTTCACGGTGCCAAGAGCCGCCCCCGCGTAGGGTAGGAATTCCCAGTCGAGACCGGCGCGGCGTTCATGCGCCGGCCAGCGCCACATGTGCTCGTAATCCACGCTGAAGGCGAGTTCGTCATCGAGCTGGTTATCCCAACCCTTGGGGCTGTCAAATCCGCGCAGATCGTGGATGAAACGCTGGGTTTCTTCCGCGTAAGACAAGGAGCCGACTACCCCGATGTCCAGCACGAGCGAGTTGCGGACCTTTGCATCCTTCCACACCACGCCTAACTCGAGATAAAGCCAGCCCGCATAGGGGCGGTCGTACCTCTGCAAGACCGCAGTGTCGGTATCGACCGGAGTGTAGATGTTCTGCCCGAGGGCGAAAACGAGGTTTTTCTGGTAGTCCTTCTGATTGATGTAGGGAAGCAGGTCGAACAGCGGCAGGAACGGACTCGCAAAGGGGGTGTCGCTGAACTTCTCAAGATCACGGGAGCTCCAGCTGATTTTGACCCCGCTGGTGTAGTGTTGATCCGTGCCGGCAAAGAGGTCGTTTTCCAGGTAGAGGCCCAGCGTGCCAGCGGAGTCCTGGGCTGCTGCATGCCGCGCGGAGGACAGGCTGGCGAAGACAACGAGAAGGCGGAGGGTCATCGTGGCGGTAGCAGTAATAAGGACGTTGCCGCCTGAAGGGTTGATTCCCGGCGGTGTGTGACAGGTCGCGAGCTGCCGGCAATAGTCAAGAGGTGATTGAATCTCGCGCGGATTGCCGACGTGTTGGTCACCTTCATCGCTCCGCACCTCTGCGATCGCCCCACGAGTGATTCCGTTAGCGCCGCAAACCGATTCACGCGAGAATCCTTCACCCATGGAAATTCTCATCTATTGCATCCTCGACGAAGGCACGCTGAATCACGCGCAAGAGCGGTTTGACGGTGAGCTCGAAGCTCGTGGACTCACGCCGAAGGAGGGTTCACCGAATATTTGGGTCTGCGGCGATTGCTTCAGCGCGGCGGACGAGGCCCTTCAGTCGATTGGCGAGGCTGCTACGGCTTGCGGGGTTGTGGTGCAACGCGCATTCGCAGTGGCGGACGACCCCGCCGCCAAGACCGAAGCAGGGAAGTTTAGCAGTTAGAGATCGCGCCCCCTGTCGAAGCTGGGGCGGCGAAGACCGAAAAGCGCCTCATTCGGGAGAAGGTCCAGCGCAGCGCATGCAGATTGCCCATGGTGATGCATAAGATGCCCGATTTCCAGACGGTGGCCGAAGGATAGCGCCTACGGGTTGCGTGATCCGGGCGTCTGGGCTCCTAGGCACAGCGTTTGCAAATAGGGTGCCGCCTTAAAATTGCGGCAACCCATCCAATCCCATGAAAGTCTTCAACCGTACTGCCATCTGCTCACTCCTTCCCTTCTTCATCGCGATTCCCGCCATGGCCCAAAAGCCGGACTCTCCGGAAGAAGTCACCCAGGCGATCGGCAAGAACAGCGAATCCGCATGGCGGGCTTCAAAGCTCATCGGCATGGATCTGGTGAATTCGAGCAAGGAGTCGATTGGCGAGATCAAGGACATCGCCATCGACCTTGAGAGCGGGAAGGTGCTCGGCGTCATCGTTTCGACGGGCGGATTCCTCGGCGTGCAAGACACGCTCAGCGCCGTCCCGATCTCCGCCCTTGCTTACGATGCGGATTCAAAATCCTTCACCACTTCCCTGACGAAGGAGCAGGTGGGCAAGGTGCCACAGTTCAAGTCCACGGAGTGGCCGGACCTCAGTTCGGCATCCCTCGGCACCAAGCTCCGCGGCGTCCGCGACTCCATCGGCGGCGATGTTTCTGCCCCCGATAACACCGCCAAGAACGAGCGCGATATGAACGAGAAGACCACCACCCCTGTGGACCAGGGCAACAGTGACTCCGATCTCAAGATGACCAAGGATATCCGCTCCACCATCGTCGGCGCGGATCTCTCCTTCAATGCGAAGAACATCAAGATCATCACCCGCGATGGTGCCATCACCCTGCGCGGTGTGGTGGAAAGCAAGGAGGAGCACGCAGCCATCCTGAAGATCGCCAAGGAGCACGCGGGCAGTGCCACCATCTCCGACAATCTCGAAGTAAAAACCAAATAAAACACCCGCTCGCTCTCACCATCTAACCATTCATTACCATGAGCCACAAATCCGTATACGCCATCGCCACCTCTCATTCCCAAGCCGAGCAGATCGTTGACAATCTCTCCGCCGCCGGGTTCTCAGCCAATGACATCTCGGTGTTGTTTCCCGACAAGGGCACCACGCACGAATTCTCCCACGAGAAGAATACCAAGGCTCCGGAGGGAGCGGTCACCGGTGCTGCCACGGGCGGCGTGCTCGGTGGAACCCTGGGCCTGCTCGCAGGGATCGGCGCACTCGCCATCCCCGGCGTGGGTCCGCTGATCGCCGCCGGTCCGCTGCTTGCCGCGCTGAGCGGCGCTGCCGCGGGTGCCACGGTGGGCGGCATTGCCGGGGGCCTGATCGGCCTCGGCATTCCAGAGATCGAAGCCAAGCGCTACGAGAACCGGGTCAGCGAAGGCAACATTCTCGTCTCCGTGCACGCGGTTGATGGCGATGAAGTCGATCGCGCCAAAGAGATCCTCAAGGCCGCCGGAGCTGAAGACATCTCTTCCACATCGATCTCGGATGCGAAGAGCACCGTGAGCTAAGAAGTCCACGATGGACGGCCTTCCCACGGGAGGGCCGTCTTTTTTATGGCACCCGGAAAAGCGGCGCTGCCCGACCACAGCCTGGGATGTTTCCCGAACGCGACCTATGCCTCGTCTTCGCAAACGCAATCTTTTCGACTGGCTGCTTATTGTGATGCTCGCAGTTTCGCTTGCCACGCTCGGCCTCTTCGCGATCGTGGCACTCGTCCCGTTCTTTCAATAAAGGACTTTCTCCGGGCACCACTCCAAGCGCCTCGGCATAGCCTCCGCTGCGAGCTACCACGGAGGTGGCCATCGAGTCGCCAGCTCCGCTGCGCGACCGAAGCTGTTATAAAGGATTGGCACCGCCCCCCGACCCATCCTCACCGGCTGGGCCTTCTGGGTCATCCTTCTTCTCAAGTTCGGAATTCAACGTGTCGCCCGCAGCCTTTCCTCCAAGGGCTCCCAGACCAGCGCCCACAAGAGCGCCCACTGCCATTCCAGCCGGACCTGCGAACGCGCCAACTGCCGCTCCGGCAGCCGCCCCCGCGACCCCTCCGACCGACGTGCCAACTGCCCCGCCAAGACCCTCCATCCGGACGACATGACTGGTGCCATGATCTTTCGCGTTGGGGTGCTCGGCAGGAGTTTCCGGGGAGTCGGGTTGGCGGTCATGGTCGGTCATGGAAGACACCGATTGCAGGAATCATGCCCAAGGCATCCACTAGTACGGGGCCTATCTTACCAATGCCTTCAAGGACCGGCGGTCTGCGCAGGTCCTGACATGCCGAGAGTCCGACGCAAGACGCACTGGGAGAATGCAGCGTGCACGGAACTGGCATTCCGCGATCAATAACGAGCGAACCTGCCCGCGATGAAGCCCACGCCTGCAGCGATGAGGACGACCCGGACCGGTCCAAGCTCGACAAGGTTTCTGAAGCTCGACCCCGGCGGCGAAAGATCGAGGTCTTTGATTTCAACCGGCTTCGTCTCGTTCGCAGTCGCCTGCCCGGACCCTTCTGGATCTACCTCCGGGTGAGTCGCGGTTTCGTGATGCAATGCGGGATTCTTTGGGTATGCGGGAACGTTAGACATGGTGGTCGGGCCTACTGGCATCGAGATCTTTGCAAGCAGTATGCCAGCATGTCCTGGAGCCGGTCGAACCATCGCGGAGAGGCGGCCAGTCCCAGCCCTCTGCTCGTACGGCACGCTACTTGCGAAAGCATCCCATGCTTCTTGCAAAGACTGTTGGCCACCTCCGGGAAGAGCTCTCGCAGCTTGCTTTCCTTGAAGACTTCGGCAACGCCCGCCCGCACCTCACCGGCCCGGATATCGACTTGGCCTTTCAGGAGGCCATCCGGGTCATCGCACCATCACAAAGGGTGGAGGCGATGGAGCGGGAGATGGAAAGGCTGCTCGGAATCGTGAGCGATGAGGAAGAGTAGCGGCTGCGTTTCATCAGAACGCGGCGGGATCAGGTCGAAGCAAAAAGTAACGGCATCCACAATCCACACGCTGAGGTGGATCGGGATGCCGCGAAGCAAGCGGAGTTTCGAAATCCCTCAGGTATCAGGCCGCACCGCGGAGCCCTGATGAAGACGGTCCCAAGCAGCTTTTGCCGCCGCGCGAGCCTGCAACCAGTGAAGCTTCGATTCCCTTCTGGCAGCATCCCACTCGCCGGCCATCAACGGCTCACTCTCTTCAAAACTGGAGTCCGGGCGATAGCGATCAACGCTCATCTGATAAGCCGGCCCGTAATCCGCGAAGTCCTTGTCGTCCTCATAGTAAGGCTCCCGCTTGAAGTTCTCCCGCCAGTAGTCCTCCTCAATGGTGGGATCGATGTTTTCTGCGACCCTCTTACCGGCGAGTCCGCCTGCAATCGCTCCTACCACGCCCCCGATTGCCACGCCGACCGGCCCTCCGATCGCTCCCATCGCGGCCCCGGCGGCAGCACCGCCCGCCGCCCCGATACCTGTCCCCACTGGATGGGAACCAGGCTCGCCGGTCAGTGGGTCGCGGTTGAGATGACGGTCTTTCAGGGCCTCATGCGGCGGCGGTGTCGGGTCGGTCATAGTCCTTGCAGTCTAGCCGCTCCCGTGCCCGCTTCCCTAGATCCGGCTCTCCCCACCCAAGCTTGATGAAGCGATGTTTCGGGCGGGATTCCCCTGCATCCCGGTTTCGGTCGGAAGCATTATGCATCCACCCCATGCATACTGCTATGGACCCGTTGCTTTCGCATGCGATGGGCTTAGGGAGACGACTAACGTTTGTCGATGCGGAGGGCGATCAGGCCGAATAGCAGCGCCCACGCCGCACCGACCGTCCACCCAGCCAGCACGTCGGTTGGCCAGTGTACGCCTAGATACACCCTGCTGACTCCCACCAGCACGGTAACAATCACCGAGACTGCGATCAGGTAGATTCGCAGCGGCCGGCTGGTCTGGGTGCGTGCCAAAAGGATTCCCAGTGTGAGATAGACCACCGCCGCCATCATCGAGTGTCCACTGGGGAAGCTCGCGTTGGTTACCACCGTGCCGTGTGGGACGAGGTCCGGCCGCGGCCGGTCGAATCCACGCTTGAGCAGGGTGCTAAGGAAGGACCCACTGGTGATGGCGATCGCGATGAGCGCGGCAATCCGCGGCCTTTTCAAGAACAGCGCTATCCCGATCGAGACCAGCGTGAGGCCAGTGAGAATCGTGAATCCTCCCAGCGCGGTGAGATCACGCCCCATCTCCTCCAGCCGCCCGGAGCCAATGGGATTGGAAAGGTCACCCGGCTCCCGCATGGCCAGGAGAATCGCCTCGTCAATATGATGGGATTCTCCCTCCCCGATCTCATCCGCGATCTCAAGGAATATCCAAAGGCCACCCGCTATCAACAACAGGACTGCCGGGATCAATGGTTCCTGCCTCCAGCGGCCGAGAACTTGGAGAAATCGATTCATCCCCACTTCCATTATCCCGTGCCGGTGAATTGCAACAGGCATCTCCCTGCCGCCTTTCAAACCAACCGATGAAAGCTGCCCCATGCACGCGCCACCGGCAGCCACCTGGCGTCCTTTCATATCCTTGCTGGTAGATCGCGCAACCTGACCCATGGTCCGCCACATGAAGAACGAAACACCCACACTCGATGCCATCGTCATCGGGGGTGGCCCCGCCGGGCTGAGTGCGGCCATGCTGCTAGGGCGATGCAGGCGGAGAGTGGCGCTTTTCGACGAAGGCCGGCCCCGGAACGAAATGTCGTCGCGGGTGAATTGCTTTCTGGGGATCCCAGCCAGCTCACCCGTTGAGATTCTCCAAACGGGTCGCGGGCAGGTGGCAGCCTACCCCAACGTTTCCATGTTCAAGGACGGCATCGAACAGCTCGAGCAGTCGAACGGGATCTTCCGTGTGGTCTCGAAAGGAGGCGGGCATTTCCACTGCCGGGCCATGGTGATCGCCACCGGCTTGATCGACAGTCTTCCCGACATCCCCGGCATGGCGGAGTGCTACGGGAAGAGCGTCTTCCCCTGTCCCTACTGCGACGGCTGGGAAAATGCCGATGGGCAACTCGCCGTCATCGGATCGGGCAAGCCTGCTGCGGACCTCGCGGCGGAACTCCTCCTGTGGAGCGACTCCGTCGCGCTGTTTGTCACAGGGCAAGCGCTCGATGATGGACTTCGAAAGCGGTTGCAAAGCCTGGGCGTCACCGTCCACGCGAGCCCGGTACTCAAGTTACGCAACGACTCGGGGAAGGTTTCGGCCCTTGAACTGGGAGACGGCACCGTGATCGGGTGCACGGCCATCTTCCTCGTCGCTACCCAGATCCAACATCACGATTTTCTGGACCGGATGGGATGCAACCTGACGGACGGCGGCCAAGCCGAATGCGACGATGCGGGAAGAACCCCCATGCCCGGACTCTTTGTGGCCGGGAATGCCAGCAGTGGGCTTCAACTGGCCATGATTGCTGCCGCCGACGGACTGAAATGCGCGGTGGCCGCAAACGAGTGGCTGCTCCAACAAGATCAGCCCTAACAAATCGGAATCCCACCGGCAAAGCATGTCCCTACTCGCACGATTCCCCTTTCCACCGGAGGCCTCAGCCGCGCAGCTCCCTCTGCTGTATGCCTTGGTGGGGATGGCAATGTTCGCGGCCGCCTTCTTGCCACGGCTGCTGTGGCGCTTGCCGCTGTCGATGCCGATCATCCTGGTCACTTTCGGTTATGCCGTCTTCGCATTGCCTCTAGGCCTCCCACGGCCGGATCCTCAGGTGCAGGGCTACGCGACCGAAAAGCTGTGCGAAGCGGTGGTCATCGTCTCGCTGATGGGTGCCGGCCTGAAGATCGACAGGCCTTTCCAATGGAGGGCATGGAACGGCACATGGCGGCTGCTGGGGATCACCATGCCCCTGACCATCGCGGCGACCGCGCTGGCAGGCTGGGGGCTGGCCGGTCTGGCTCCTGCGGCGGCACTGCTGTTAGGCGCAGTCATCGCCCCCACCGATCCGGTGCTGGCGTCGGAGATCCAGGTGGGTCCGCCGCAGCGTGGCTCCCACGATGTGGAAGTCCACGGCAACAACGCCCCCGCCGAGAAGGAGGAAGACGAGTTCCGCTTCATCCTCACGTCGGAGGCCGGCCTCAATGACGCGATGGCGTTTCCTTTCGTCCATGCAGCTCTGGCGCTTGCGATCTCCGCCGCCTGGGGTGACTGGGTGGTGGACTGGGCGCTGGGCGATGTGGTCTATCGCCTCGTAGTGGGCGGTCTGAGCGGAGCACTGCTCGGCAACATCCTCGGACGTCTCATCCTCTCCATCCCAGCCCGTAGCCGCACGGCCACTGCCATGGTGGGCCCCGGGGCGCTGGCGGCCACGCTCATGATCTACGGGGTCACCGAGGCCCTCGCAGGCTACGGCTTCCTCGCCGTCTTCGTGGGAGCGCTGGCAATACGCAATCAACGCCGCGAACATCGCTTTCACGAGGCGCTCCACTCCTTTTCCGAAATGGCGGAGCGGGTCCTGACCGCGATCGTCCTGTTCGCATTCGGAGGTGCGATCGCCGGCGGGTTGCTTGCACCGCTGGACGCATCGCTGGTGATCGCTGCCGTCTTGACAGTGATTCTCATCCGCCCGCTGGCGGGAATGATCGGGCTGGCGGGATTCACTGAGGCCAGCGGCAGGGAAAGATGGGCGATCAGCTTCTTCGGCGTGCGGGGAATCGGCTCGCTCTACTATTTGGCCTACGCCTTGGGCCGACACGACTTCGCGGACGCCGGGCGGCTTTGGGCGTTCACGGCGCTGGTCGTGCTAATGTCCATCGTGCTGCACGGTATCCTCGCCACGCCGATCGTGCGCCGCCTGGATCGTCACCGGTCGGAAGGACCATCCGCAGGTTGATCATCGCGTCAGCGGACCCTCGGCAAGGCGCACGGAACGGATGCAGTGTGCACCTTCGGCGCCGCAATTCACCCGAGGCCTATGAACAAGCCCCTGCCTTGAATGGGAAATTTTCGCCGTCGGTCATCCACGGAGTCCATTTGCCGCTAATGAAAGAAGCTTGGATCAGTGCGTGCAAAGAGCAGTCGAACTCCGACCACGACCTTCACCAACACCCAACTCATGCAACGGCAACGACCGACCATCTGGCAGATGCTTCGCCAAACCGGAGACGAGTTCATCGAGGACGGCGCTCTCAGCCTGAGCGCTGCACTTGCCTACTACTCGATCTTCTCCATCGCTCCCCTGCTGGTGATCGCGGTCGCGATTGCGGGGACACTGGTGGATGCCAATACGGTCAACGAGGAACTCGGCTCCTTTCTCAAACAATCGCTCGGTCCGGGTGCCTTCGCCGTGGAGGAGATGGTGCAGAGCGCCCGACGACCGGCCACCAATGCGTGGGTTTCGCTCGGAGGCGTCGCGATGCTGCTATTCGGAGCGAGTGGAGTCTTCGGCCAATTGCAGGAAGCGCTGAATACCGTATGGGGAGTGAAGCGTCGCGACGGCCGCGGAATCCGGGGATTCATCAAGGACCGCTTCCTGTCTTTCGCCATGGTCCTTGGCACCGGCTTCCTGCTGCTGGTCTCGATGCTCTTGACGGCATCGCTGGAAGGGGCGGCGAAATATGCGGCGAGCGCGTTTGATACAGCGCCCGCGATCGTGGCCGCGATGGGTACCCTCGTGACCTTCCTGGTCGTGTGGGGACTGTTTGCCGCGATCTTCAAGGTGCTGCCGGATGCGAGGATACGTTGGCGCGACGTGGTGACCGGCTCGCTGGTGACGGCCGCATTGTTCGTTGCCGGAAAGTTCGCCATCTCATGGTATTTGGGCCGCGAGGCCACTGCCTCGGCCTATGGAGCTGCCGGTTCCCTCGCGCTGGTGTTGCTGTGGGTTTATTACTCATCGATCATTCTGCTCTTCGGCGCGGAATTCACCCAGGTCCGCGCCAATGCTTCCGGACGGACCATTCAGCCGGACAAAGACGCCGTGGCAGTGGGACCACCCGTCGCGAAGGAAGAGTAAGATCATGGACTCTGAGAAACGACCCGCGGGAAAAATTGGCGCGAGGTCTGCGAAGAAGATTCCCCCCGGTGCCTAAGCCCAAGGTTCACCGGGCGTGAGAGGCTCGTCATCGGTCACGTGCCTTCCACCCGCATCTCCGACCGGCGAATGAGCTTACAAACCCACATGCACAATGAAGACGGAACTTTCAGAACAGCAGACGCAGCAGAAATCCTCCGGCCCACAAGCGACCGATGATCTCACGATCGCCGAAACCCTGCGCATCTGGAAGGAGGCGCAAGCGGAGAAGGGCGAGGAAGGCTACTCCGACAGCCAGCATCCCGAATTCACTATCCCGGAGGAACGGGCCGTAAAGTTCATCGAGGAATTCGGCCCTCTGCACCCGGGCGATTACAAGGAGAAGGTCGGCAAGGACTGGCGGGTGGATTTCGTCGCGCTGGCGGATTGATCCCACCGTCCTCGTGCAGGCGGCTTCTGTCCTTCCCGCTCCTGCTCCCGACCCGTTCAGGGACCCAAGGGGGCTGGAGCGGACGTCGGCGTTGCGGCCGTTGGCAAGGGGATGAACCGGCCATGAAGTTCTTCATTCCAAGCGTGGAGGATCCCGATCAAGCACAGCTACTCCATCAGGTCCTCGCAAATGCGTGCTCGCAGAAATTTGGGATTTCGGTGACGCCCGCGCGGGTGTTTGCGCTGCGCTACCGCTGCGAGGATCACGAGTACCTCGCCCAGGTGGGCATCCCGCATCCGCCGGGGCCAGAAGCGCACGAAGTGGTCGCCATCTTTCCCAGCCCTCAGGTCTACCTCATTTGCATGCGGGGCGAAGTGACCGCTTCCTACCGGTGGAGGGTCATCGCCCGGAATGCGATTTCCGATGCGGAGTACTTCAACGAGATCGATGACCAGATTCCCGAGCCCGAGTAAGGCCCGCCGTCACGGCCTGCTAGGTTGGTCCACATTCATCGCGAACGAGGGGAAGCAAAGCGTCTGTCTGCTAGCTCGAAGGCAGAGTCAATTCGCACGTGATCGACCGTAGCGGCGGAGGGTCGCTTTCTTGGCACCGCGTCTGCGAAAGCCCCTGCCATGATACCCTCCTTCATCCTGGTGATTTGGCTTTCAGGACTCATCGCTCTGGCCGGCATCGGCGGTGCCGCTTACCTCTTCCACGATTGGTATCAACGCTCGTGGGGATGGGATGCCGCCGCGGGAGTGTCCGTCTTCGCACCCTCGCTGGGTTGGGACGCTTTGACCGCCGTGCTCGCAGCGGCGGTGCTGCTCTTGCTCTTCACTTTCGCCGGCCGTCCCATTATCCTGAGCTTGCTCCGCATCGGTCGCACGGGGAGCAATGATATGGATTCCGACCCGCGTCCTTCGCCCGTGCCCGAGTCCGTTCATGGCATCGACCGCCCGGATGGCTCGCGTCTACATGTCGAGTGCTACGGAGAGCCGGCAGGCATTCCATTGATCGCGACGCACGGTTGGGGGCTCACCGCCGCGGAGTGGAACTATCTGAAGCGCGATGTGCCCCCGGGCTACCGGCTGATCGTCTGGGATCTCCCCGGCCTTGGCTCCTCCACCGCCCCTTCCGATCGCGATTTCAGCCTGCTGAAACTCGCAGGTCATCTGGGGGCTGTGGTGGAGTTTGCGGCCAAGCCTGCGGTCCTTGTGGGCCATAGCATCGGGGGAATGATCGTCCTCACCTACATGGCGCTCTTTCCCCACGCCTCGGGTTCCAGCGTCCGGGCTCTCATGCTGGTCCACACGACGCCCACCGACCCGGTCAAGACCACCTCCGGCAGCGCGATCCTGCTGCCCTTGGAGGTGCCGCTGCTGAAACCCCTGATGTATCTCACCATCGCCCTCTCCCCGCTGATCCGCCTGATGAACTGGCTGTCGTACGCCAATGGCACCACCCATCTCATCAACAAGTTCAGCTCCTTCGCCGGCGAAGAAACTTGGCAGCAAGTGGACTTCGCCGCCCGCTTCAGCCCCCGCGCATCTCCCGCCGTGCTCGCCCGCGGAATGCTCGCGATGATGCGCTACGATGCGTTCGCGGCGCTGCCCCTCATCAAGGTCCCCACGCTGGTCGTCGCCGGGGATCGCGACTCCACCACCAAGCCCTCTGCCAGCCGCACGCTCCACGAGGGCATTGCGGGTGCTCGCCTGATCGAATTGTCGCCCGCCAAACACCTCGGCCTCATCGAGCACCACGTCATCTTCAGGCAAGCACTCGCAAGCATTTGCCAGCTTCCGAGGAAAGCTCCTTTGCCCGCTCTGAGATAGAGACTCACGGAGCTGCCGACGCTAGAGCGGATCTGCCCACGGAGATGGCCGCGGCACTTGCCGGGTCGGTGCTAGACGTGCGAGTTCGATTGCTTTCGATCGAGCGACTGAGAATCACTGCTGCAATACGAGAGGCAAGGATGCCTCGACATCCGTTGGCAAGTGGGCCTTTGATTTTCCCGATGGCATCCTTCGAAAATCTCCTTATGCACGCCGCTTGCGTGCTAGAGGACGAGGTGCAATTTTGCCGCGTCATGAGCAGATCTGGCGCTCACTGTAGCCGGGGTGATCCCAAATAAGCCGCGGCTCCAGCAGAGGGCTGGGCACTCACCCATGTGGTGAGTGCCCCTCTCAAAACTCAGAACAGGTGTCTATAGCACGAGACAACGATCCTCAGTAGTCCGGCCGTCCGGCAGACGCATGACCTACCCTCCATGGCTGCGAGCGGAAGCGCCGTCACGATCACCACTTGAGCCCCAGGAGCTCTACAGGATGGCACGGGCGCTCTACCGTTCCATGCACCGCCGTCCAAAATTTTCAGTAGCGCTCGCGAAAAAGCTGGCGGATCTGGAGCCGTGCAAATCAGCCGAGAGAAACTGGCGACCATTGGCCTGACCGCTGGAGTCTCCGCCCTCCTCACGGTGTTTATCCGGAATTTTATTTCGGGAGAAAAGAAGATCAAACATCGGATAGCTCAGCGCTACGGAATCGCCGACCCGCAATTTGAACGGGCGATGAGCCAGTTGCTTGGGCCTCCCATCATCGGCGGCAATCAGGTGGTTCCTCTTCAAAACGGGAGGCAAATCTTCCCCGCAATGTTGGACGCGATCGACAAAGCAGAGCGAACGATCACCTTCGAGACATTCATCTACTGGTCAGGTGAGGTCGCCGATCGCTTCGCCGATCTTCTCGCCGCCAAGGCGAAAGCGGGGATCAAGGTTCATGTCTTGATTGATGCAGTCGGCTGCAACTGTGTAAACGGGCAGGCCATCCGCAAAATGGTGGATGCCGGAGTGGAATTGGAGCTCTATCACATGACCAGCTTCGCCCGGGTCAACCACCGGACTCACCGCAAGCTGCTGGTGGTAGATGGCAAGGTGGGTTTTACCGGCGGTGTCGGAATTGCGGACCATTGGGATGGCGACGCTACCGACCCGGACCACTTCCGCGACACCCAGTATCGCGTCGAGGGGCCCGTCGTCGCGCAGATGCAGGCGGCGTTCCTCGACAACTGGATGAAAACGCGTGCTGTCGTCCTTCACGGCGAATCCTATTTTCCCGCCCTCCAGGATGCGGGGAACCTGCATTGCCAGATGTTCAAAAGCTCCCCGATGGAGGGCAGCGAAAGCGCGCGGCTCATGTATCTCCTCTCGATCGCCGCGGCGGAGCGGAGCATCCAGATCGGCAATGCCTACTTCCTTCCTGACGACCTAACAACCCAGACGCTTCTCGAAAGCGTGGAACGAGGCGTGAAGGTCGATGTCTTGCTTCCTGGGCGGACGATCGACTCACCGACGGAACGCGTCGCATCCCGGCATCGGTTGCGTCGACTGCTGGAGGGTGGCGTGCGGGTCCACGAGTATCAGCCCACCATGTATCACTGCAAATGCATGATGATCGACGAGCACTGGACATCGGTCGGCTCAGCGAACTTCGACAACCGCTCTTTTCGCATCAATGACGAAGCGAATCTGAATGTGATCGATCCGGAGTTCACCGCTCAAGAGGTTGAGGTCTTCAAACGAGATCTCCAACAAGCGAGGGAGTTCACCATCCAAGATTGGCACCAGCGCTCAACCACCGAGAAAATCGCCGGCAGTGCTGCCGCGCTCCTTCGATCCCAGTTGTAGCCTGTCAGGGTCACGATCCGGTTCGGCGTTCGCTTGGTGCCATCTGACTCCTGTTGCCCGGTCAGAGAGTCAGGCCGCTTTCCCGATCGGCTTGCCTTGGTCTTTCTACTTGGTTCTTCCCGGAATCGGCACCCACCATGACCGCGATGATGAAGCGGTCGCGAATCCTCATGCTGTGTTGGCTCCTGCTTGCCATCATGGGGATTCCAGCAGCTTGGAAACTCGTCAGCGCTGGCGACGGCAAAAGCAAGGCTGCTGCGGACTCCCTCGCCGAGGCCGCCTCATCTCCTGCCGCTTCATCCGCCGCAAACGGCAGTCCGGACAAGAGCAGCCGCGCAGCCGTCGATTTCGCGGCCAAGGCGAAGTCCATGCTCGAACTCCGCCCCGGCGAACTCGGGATCCTGCCGATCCCCGCGGACTTTCTCGGCGATTTGCCAGACGGCCCGGCCCCTCTCCAAAGTGGGCCACAGCTCAGGGGCATGATTCACAAGGCGCAGGCCCAAAAATACCTCGAAAGAGCCCTACGCGAAGATACCCCCGTCCAGGTAAAGGTCGGAGCAGCAGGCGATGGCCTCGGCTGGAAAGACCAGAAGCTCGATCTCACCGCCCGGTTGAACAATCCCGACGTGGCCTTTCCGGAACTTTTCGTCGAAACCTCTGCGGAGGGCGTGAGCACGAAGATCTCCATGCAAGTTTCCTGCGGGACCTGCGCCGTGGTCAGTTATCCCTCGGGGGAATCGGTCTTGATCGTGGTCGGCGGGGGATTCCCCGTGGGAGGGCTGACCCGCGAGAAATGACACTGGAAAGCGCTCCCTGGACAGCAAGAGCTGCTCCACCCGCCCGCGGAGAGCGCGGACCACGATGCCTCGCTTTGTCAGACGCGGCCGGCCGGGGTGCCGGCAGCCTGGTGCGGCATCGCGGTGCTTTTGCCCCTCTTCGCGCTGCTGGTGGCGAGGGTGCGCCGGACGGGAAAGCTCCGGGCCGTTCCAAAATTTTCGCCGACTCGCGCAGCGGAGCCGGCATCGTCGAACAAATCTCGGCCACAATCCCGCCACCCCGACCACCTAGTTCTGCTAGAGCCTCACGGTTTTGTTCGACCTTCTGGCCAGTTCAGGGCACCCAATCGGAGGCACGAACGTCGAGGTCATTGCATTCTACAGCGGCCCGTTCAATCTCCGCCAACGACGCGAGCGCCGGCAGGTTCAAGGTCTACCATCCCCCTTATGAATTGGAAAAATTACCAAGCATACCAAGCCTTTGATGAGTTCTTAAACAGTGTTGTCGTCGAGCGTCGGAGCCATATCACCGTCGGCAAGGAGCCGCTCGATTTCGCCTCCGCCTTCGACGAAATCAAAGCGCGCTTCGTGGAAGCGTTCGATGCATCCAATTCGACTTTCGATGACAAGGCGCGGCGACAATTCCAAGGAGCGGCCGACAACACGAAAAGAGTCTTCGCCAATCTAGAATACCTCTGGTGCATGCCGGTGGGGAACGTCCGAGGCGATACGAAGCGCGAATATGCACTACGCTGGTTCAGCGATCACGAGATTGTGTCAGGAGAGAAATACTTCTTCAGTGACGAACACGGCATCGCGAATCCGGGAATGTGGCACCTCACGAACAAGTATTTCGAGATGCTTTCCATCTCCCGGATTCTCAAAACCTTGGTGGATGACGGTGCGGTCAAAACGATCGCGGATTCGAAGAGCAAGATCGAGGCTCTCGCCCACGAAGGGATCTACGGCACGCCGGACTCCGGGGCCGATTTCTACACGACCCTGAAATGCAGCAGCTATCACATGCTGCTGCATCTTGCGAATCCGGATCGCTTCGAAGCGATTGTTTCTGAAAACAACAAAGCGCGGATCGTTTCGGTTTTCTCCCATGTCATCGCGGATGAAGTCATCCCGGATCGGGAAAGGCAGATCCAACGGATCCGCGAGAAGCTCTATGACACCTACGGGGTTTCAGCGAGTTCAGACGAGAAGCGCCGCTGGTTTTTTTATCTGTTGGATGTCAAACCCCTGTGGGTTGGGAAAATCACAAAGAAGTCGCAGCGGGCAGCTTCTGTCATGGCCGAGGTGTGGGAGGAGGAGATGGCCGAAGAATTGGAAGGAGATAAGAAAGATTTCTCCGGATACCGGCTCTGCCGAAGCGGCAAGCTGGTTCACAAGGCGAAGGTGCGGGATCGTTTCTCCTGTGTCGCTTGCGGATTCCACCACGAAGGACAGGTCGTTCAGGTCCATCACCTAGATCCCTTGAGCGAACGACGCCATCCCAAGATGACCTCGCTGAGCGACCTGATCACGCTCTGCCCGAATTGCCACTACATCGCGCACCATCTTCTCAGGAAGGCCGCTCTCCAGAAGTCCGACCGGTTCAAAAAGAGAGAGGAATTGGTTCCCGAGCTGACTAGGGTCTGGAATCGACGGAATCAAAGTCTTATCAAAGCGGGAGGAACCCGCTAGATCATCACCAGATGCTCATCCGCCACATCAAGGTTTCCGGTTTGCTGTCCTTCGGCCCGAAGGGCATCGACCTGTCTATGCGCCCACTGAACGTGCTGATCGGGCCGAACGGCAGCGGGAAAAGCAATTTTCTTGAGGTGTTGAATCTCATCCGGGAATCCGTTTCGCCGCTTCGCTCTTTTTCCGGCCCGGTGAGTGAAAGCGGGGGAGCGGATGAGTGGATGTGGAAGGGCGACTGGGGACTAGACGACTCACCTCCACCGGCATCGCTTTCCTGGGTGGTGTCCGGCCCCGGTGAGAAGTTTGATCCCGACCAAGGAGGAGGTGTCCACCACTCGGTTCAGTTTTACTCGTATCAGAATGAGTTGAAGCTGGCCGATGAGCGCATAGAGATGGCACTTCCCTCCCGAGGCCGTAAGGATCCGTGGTGGTTCTATCACATGAACCGAAACGGAAAGCCTTTAGTAGCTCACCTGCAAGACAGCACCGAGGAGGTCACTCGGATTCCTCATGACAAGCTTGTTCCGGGAGCCTCGATTCTTACCCAAGTCCGTTCACCGAACCGATACGAGGTCTTTCGATACCTAGAGGAGCAGTACTCAAGCATCCAACTTTACCGGGATTGGAGCTTCGGACCGCATGCCCAGATCAGGAAGCCTAACATGCCGGATGATCGGGCGGACTCGCTGGGCCGGGCCGGGCTGAACCTCGCGGCCGTGGCAGCCAGCATGAGCAGCCGGGTCAAGAAGCAGGTAGTCACTGGGATGCAGATCCTTTACCCAGATGTCCGTGATGTCCGCGTTCGTCCGGCACCGGGCGGCACGCTGAAACTCTATCTTGAGGAAGGTGACGAGATGGAGATCCCAGCCAGCCGCCTTTCCGACGGGACGCTTCGCTATTTGGCCCTACTGCTCATCCTCCTCAATCCCAAGCCCGCTCCATTGATTGTGATCGAAGAACCGGAGTTGGGGCTCCACCCTGACGTGATTCCGGCGGTGGCGAAGCTGCTGATTGACGCTTCGCAACGCACGCAACTCGTGGTGACGACCCATTCCCGGATGCTGATCGACGCGCTCGGTGACGATCCAGAATGCGTGGTCGTTTGCGAGAAGCAGGAGGGGGAATCGATCTTTGAGCGTCTGGACCGCAAGCAGATGGCAGCTTGGCTGGAGAAGTATTCCTTGGGGGATTTGTGGAGCAAAGGTGAGATCGGAGGGAACCGCTGGTGAAGATCAAACTCTACATCGAAGGCGGCGGCAACTCGCAGCTCCAAGACACCCAGTTCCGCGAGGGCTGGCGAAAATTTTTCGAGAACGCCGGCTTGAAAACGAAGATGCCGGCAACGTTTCGGGGCGGCGGCAGGGATCAGACTTTCGACGACTACAAAACCGCTGTGAAGAACAGAAAGCCCGACGTTTTGCCCCTGCTCTTGGTCGATAGCGAGGATCTCGTGGCGGCAGGTGAAACCGAGTGGGATCATCTGAAATCCCGAGATGATTGGGAGCGCCCTGAGAAGGCCGGCGGGAATGACGCCTATCTGATGGTGACCTGCATGGAGACATGGTTTCTCGCCGATCGGGAGGCCTTGAAGAAGTTTTTCCACGACTGCTGGCGAGACAATGCGGTCCCGAAATGGGCCGATCTGGAGAGCGTTCCCAAGGTCAGGGTATTCGAGGCCTTGGCAAAGGCAACGGCTGGCTGTGGCGAGAAAGGCTATGCCAAGGGCAAGCGTTCCTTTGAGATTCTCAAGGTGATCGATCCAGCCGAAGTCGAGGCGAAGTGTCCCGGAGCGAAGCGCCTGCTCGACCGGCTCCGCAACCCGTGAAACCCTTCACAAGCGAACGAGGTTGGGCTTGAACCTTGGTTAGACACGCAGGCCGCATAACCGATCGGGTGGTGCATTGGCTCAAGAGCTTCAATGATCCTTTCCCCCAAAGATTCGGGAGTGCCTGATGATCAGGAGATCCTGATTAAGGATTGAAGAATTTTAAAATTTTCCATATATCCGGGGCATGACGGCGCTTGGCCTCTTGTCTCTTCGCGACCTGCTGCCGGCCTGGGTGCTGGCAGCGTGGCTCGGCATCGCCGTGCTTTTGCCCCTCTTCGTGCTGCTGGTGGCGAGCTTGCGGCGGACGGGAAAGGTCCGGGCCGTTCCAAAATTTTCGCCGATGCCTCCGGCGATGTTGCCGCGGGAGTTGACCCTCCATGGCCAGCCGTGGATCGGGCGGCTGGGATATCTGGGCCATCAGGTGGTCCAAATCTTGCGCCCGGAGGGGGACGATGCCCCGGACTCCGTCATCTGGCTGATGCCGAATTCGAAGGAGCGAACGCTCGCGCTGCTCAGCGGCACGCTGCCGCCGAAGGGAGGACGGCCGGGCTTCTCGCTGCGGCTGATGACCTTCCTCGCCGATGGGCGGGTGATCGTGACCGCCGACCACCCGGTGACCCACCGCACACCGGCGCATTGGGCTCTGATCCAGCGGCCGTTTCCGACGATCGAGGAACAGCTTCAGGTCCATCGCTCGCAGGTCGAAACCCTAGCGGGCGAGGTCCCCGCGGTCTTGCCATTCGCCGCGGAAGTCATCGAGCGGCTCACTGCCGAGGAACAGGCCGTGAACGAGGCGCTGCTGAACTCCGGTGACTATCGTACTTCCGGCGAGCAAGAGATCCGCCCCACCCTCTTCCGCGCGCCCTCGATGGTGCTGCGTGACTTCTTCATGCGGAGGGAAGGCTTTCACGCCAGCTCGACGAACAAGAAGGATGTGGCCACCGTCCGCAAGGACACGGCGTCAGGCGACGAGGAACTCGGGGCCAGCGGCGGCATCCTCAAGCTCTCCCTAGAGGAGGAGGTGGAGCAGGACATCCGCCGCTATCGCAAGCACGCCGACCAACCCGCCGGGATGGGGCATGTCTTTCTCCGGCTGATGCTGCTCGGCGCCACCTTATTCGCCTTCACCGCCGCCTTCGGTCGTGAGAATCCGGCTCTAACAGTGGGCATGCTGCTCGGGCTGATCCTCGTGCACGAATTCGGCCACTGGCTGATGATGAAGATTTTCGGCTACCGCCGCATGGGCCGCTTCTTCGTGCCCTTCGTGGGGCCGATCGACCGCGGACAGAAGCTCAACGCCCCCGCGTGGCAACAGCTCCTCGTGATCCTCGCCGGCCCGCTGCCCGGCCTCGTCGCAGGGCTGGCCGTCTTGATCGCCGCCTTCTTCCTGCCGGGCCTGCCGATGTGGTTGCGGGACCTGAGCGGTCTGGCGATTGCGCTGAATGCCTTTCACCTCTTGCCCTTCCTGCCACTCGATGGCGGGAAGGTGGTCGATCTGCTGATCTTCCGCGATCTCCCGTATCTCCGTCCCCTCTTCACCATCGCCTCCGCAGCGGCGACGCTGGTCGCCAGTATCCCGCTGAAGTCGCGCGCCTTGCGCATCATCGGAATCGGCATGTTCACCGGCTTAGCGTGGGATATCCGAATGATCAAGGTAGCCCGCGGCGGCCGCCGTCTCGACTGGGCGGGTACGGTGGATGACGAGCACGAGGCACTGCAACGGATCTTCCGCGGCGTGCGTGAGGAGGAAAACGAGGCCTTCCTGCGCAGCAGCGGCTGGGAACGCCAGATCGACGTGCTCTTGTCCGAGGTCCTCCGCAAGCGGCCCAAGTTTGTCACGCGGATCTTCGGCGGTGCGGTCTATTGGTGGGCCAGCATGCTGCCGGTGGCGATCATCGCGGGACTGTTCATGATGAAGTTCGTGGGCAGCACCGGCCAACTGAATGCCCTGGCAAAGAACGTGGTCGAGTTCCGCGAAGGATATCCCGCCGAAGAGCGCCCCCTCACCGAGGCGCAATACGACGCAGTGACCGGCTTGGTAGCCATCACCCGCGAGGCGACGAATGGCTCGAAGAAGAGCCCGCAGGAAATGGTCGCCCTCTTGAATCCCGACGTCATCACCGGCCTCGACAAGCTCGATTGGACCGCCGCGGGAATCGCCCTCCATGGCGGTGAAGTGGATCCCACCACCCTGGCCGTCTGGCTGGAGACCCTGTGCGGCAAGCTGGAAGCCGCCGTGCGGAAAGGCGACCACACCGAGGCCCTGCGCCGCGTGGAACTGCTGCTCCATGGCATCAACGCGATGGAGCCCGCCAGCCTGCTCGCCGAGCGCGAGCCGCTGTGGGATGCGCAGATCCGGAGCCTGGCCGCCGTCGAGCAACTCGCTGCCTCGGGCAAGCTCGATGCCGCCACCATCCAGCGGCTGGAAGCCCGCGTGAACGCTCTCAACAAGGCCCCGCGCCCGGAGGTGGAAAGCCTGCTGCTGGTCGATGGCTGGGGACGCCGGCAGGCAGAGGCGGCATTCGTCGCTCCGAAGCCAGCCGATGGACCGGAGCCGAGCTTCGATGCCCGCTTCTGGCGGCTCGCCAATCCGCAATCGCTGCGGTTTTTCGACAACATCAAGGCCTTCGCGGATTCGACGCCGGCCACCGTGGCGCTCGGACGCCACTGGAAGAAGACCGGCAGGGTCGGCGAACTCCCGCCCGAACTGGAAGCCGGCACCGAGGTCCACCCTGCGCCGGGTGAGGCCGAGTTCATCGCCGACTTCTGCGAGAAGCATCGCCGGATCTCATGGCGGCGCATGACCACGATCTGCGCCCTGCGAATGGAGACCTACCGCCTCAAGAATGGGAAACTGCCCGACCGATGGAAGCATTCCATACCGGGTGGCGCGGAGTTATCGCTGGTGGAATCCGCCGGCCCGTGCCTGCAGCTCAAGGACAAGCGCGCTGCCATCATGCCGTTGGTGCCGAAGTGGCTGGGCCCGCTGGAAATCACCACCGATGCCGATTACCTCTGCCCGCTGAATTGAGCGCGCGACGCTGGAGCTGTCGCGGAAGTGATCGAATCACCCGCCGCTGGGAGCCCAAGTCCCTGTTAGAGCCCCAGCTCCTGCTGCATCACGCGAAGGAAATCAGCCTCGCTGGAGGGCAGACCGTGGAGAATCCGGCGGTCGCGGATGAGGAGCTTCGGCAAATGCTTGGTGCTGCTGGAGAAGACGATCCAGTCCTCGGCGTTCACCTTGAGCATCTCATTGATCCACGCGTCATCCTCGGAAGTGGTGGAGGCCTTCTCGCGGGCAAGGCGGAGCCCCGCCTGGGGATCCGTGAAAATCGACCGGTGGACTTCTTCAAAAGCCGCCGGTGCGCTGCGCCATACCGCAAGCGCCGCACGCGACAGCTCGCAGCTTCCCGGATGCGCCGTGTCCTTCGGCCCTAACAGCCGATTGCAAGACCGCTCCAATGGCACCGGCAAGACGATCACCGCAATGTCCTTGGGATGGCGCAAGCGAAGCGCTTCGAGGAAGCCGTGCATGGTCCGGCACGCGGGGCACTGATAGTCGAAGTACTCCACGAGCACGTGCTTCGCATCCGCGGAACCGAGCCGCGGCAAGGCCTCCACATCATAGCGCTTCATGCCGCCATCGAAGTCCACCTTGCGTCCCCCACCCTGCGCATGAAGCTGCGAAGCAGCCGTGGAAAACGGCGCAGCCGCCTCGATCCGATGCGTCGCCGCCACCGGCCCGAAGACCTGGATAAGGATCACCGCAGCAATAGGTGCCACCCCTCCAACCACCGCCAGCGACCACGTGAACGAAGCCATCCCTTTCAGCTCCCGCCATCCCCACGTGATCGTCGCCAGCGCAACGACGTGCGCCGTGAGGCACCAGCCGCAGAAGCGATGCAACACAAACGCTTGCACCACCAGAAACCACACCACCGCCCCGCCTAACAGCACCAGACAGGTCGCCAACAGCAGCGGCTTCCGCCATCTCAACGCCACACCCGTAAGCAAATACGCCGCGATCCCGAACCACGGCACCGGCACACCGGCCACGAACGACCAGCGCGACGAAAGCACCTCATCGCACGCACTCCCGCAACCCGCGATGCCCTGCGACGACTTCACGAACACCAGCAGCGCATGGATCGCCACGCCGCACGCCACAAACAGCCACCCGGCCTTCATGGCAGCGTCGCCTTGAAACGAAGGAAGCGCCGCGGATGCTCCTGGCCCTGCGGTGTGAGATCACGGACGATCCACTGGTTCGGTTGATCGGACATCACCGCGGTGAGGGTAGCACCGGATTGCCAGAACGAAAGATTCTCCGACACCTCCACCGCGTAGAGCGCCAGCCGGTCCCTGCGCCGGGGCATGGCGAGCTGGAGGTAACGCTGCCCGCCGCTTTCAAACCAAGAGTTGGTCATGGCCGGCGGCGGCCCCGCGATGAGCGGCGGCGTGCCGAAGCTGAACTCTAACAAATTCGTCACGCCATCGTGATCCGGGTCGTCATCGGGACCATCCAGCGTTTCACCCGCTAGCTCGCCGGCCGACCATTGCGCGTAGCTGCTGACCGCTGCGGTCTGCATCAGGAAGGGCGAGCCGCCGGTGTGGATCGCGCCGAGCACAACCTCGTTCGCGTCCCTGGCATTCCACTGGATCAGTGGCGGATTGAAAGGATTCGCCGCAGGCCACTTCCATAAGGTGTGGCGGAAGAGGATCCACTCGCTGCCAGTGGAGGTATTGCGGAAGCCCCAGATCCATCCCTTGCCATTCACGGTGAAGGGCGCGGCATTGTTCTCCAGCGTGAACTGTCCGTCGTAGAGGCCGTTGCTTGCGTTGTATGAAGTGGTTTCCGCGGCTGTCCAATTCGCCGCCCACTGCGCAGCATTCGAGGCGGTGGGCGCGAAGCTTCCCGTGAACGCACCGATTTGAAACTGGAAGGCCGCGTTCAGCGGCGCGCCGGTGCTGTCGACATTGGCGCCATGAGGGTCGCTGAACCAGCTAACCGTTTCCGCGGAGGCGGCGGTGAGCAGGAGCGAGGCGACGAGCGGGCGAATCACCGGCGGGCTTTTTGTTAGAGACGGCGACGGCGGCCGAGGGCGACGAGTCCGCCCAGCGCGAGGAGCAAGAAGGCGGCGGGTTCCGGAACGAAAGTGTGCGTCTGCAGCCCGTTCGGACTTGGCGAACCCACGATGCCACCACCGGGAATGCCATCCACCCCGCCGAAGACCGGCGTCTCGTCATCGATGTCGTTGACGGCCCACTGAGTGGGCAAGCCATTCGGGCAGCACTCGGGATCGGCCGCCGGGAAGATCCATGTGGAAGCGCGGGCGAGCAGCCATTCCGTGAGCGGCATCGGCAGATCGCCATTGCGGATGAAGAGGAAGGCCTCCAGTCCCTCGAAGCTGCCCGAGCCGGGAGTGAGCCACGCGCTATTGCTGGTGCCGTCGGCCTGCATCTTCACGGAGGATGCGAAGTAGCCGATGCTTTCATTGTAGCTCGCGCGGTCGAAGACATTCCAATGCGCGACCCAGTCCTCGACATTCGACTCATTCGGAGTGAAGCCCGCATCGAAGGCACCGAGCTCGAAGACGAAGGTATTGCCCAGTGCCGCGCCGGAGCTATCGACCAGATTGTCGAAGACCTCGTTCCCCCAATCCAGCGTCTGCGAATGGGCGGTGGTCGCGCCCAACAGGAGCGCGAGCAGAGGGAGGCATTTCATGGAGCGGGGAAAGTTCACGGCGTCCAGGGAGTCAGGATCTGATAGGTGAAGATGTCGTTGGCGAGGTCCATGAAGACGGCGCGATCGCCCAGGAAGAGCACGTTGTCGTTGTGCGACTGGATGGTGGTGTCGCCGGTCTTGGTCCACTGGATCAAGGCGGGCTGCACCGGTGCGCCATGCAGCAGGAAGTAGCCGGTGTAGCCCGTCTCGAGCGCGACGGCATCGCCACGCCAGACGTAGAAGCGGTCGGCCTTCTTGAAGTCGCGGCTGCCGAAGAAGCCCTGGCCGAGCGTCATCGCGCGGCTGCCGGTGAGGACCATCGGCTTCTGATCGATGGGATAGCCACCACCGACGAGGCTCGCGCCCTTGGCCAGCGGGCGGATGAATTTATTCGGGCGGACCTGCCCCCACGACAACACCGTGCCGGTGGTGTGGCGGCTGTTGAAGAACATCCCCTGGCCAGGAGGAATCACGGCAGCACCTTGGTCTGTTAGAGTGGCATCCTTCACCCAGCGCGGGGTGCCGCTGTCATCGTAGAGCCAGTAGATGGTCCACACGCCGGCGCTACTCACCTGCACCTGGTCGGCAGTGGATTGGCTGCCAGTCGCGCCGAATTCCGTCGGCGGGAAGAGCTCATCGAGTGTCCAGTGGCGGCGGATGACGATGCCGTCGCCGGCAAGGCTAACAGGAAGCCCGCCGATGAGCGTATTGAAAGGCGCATCGCCAGTGGTGAGTTCGAGGTCATTCGCCACGGTCAGCGTGCTGCCGGTGGCGGACACGACATCGAAGCGGTGGCCTTCATTCTCACCCGAAGTCATCTCGGCGTAGTAGCTGACGCCGGGCTGCAAGAGCGTGGCGAGATCGACCGGGCCCGAGCTGGTGACCAGCTCGATCTCACTTCCGGTGGCCGAGTCCACGGTGCCGGTGAATGCGGCGCAGCGCAGGTAGGGATTGTTGTAAGTGCGGCAGCAGATGTCCACCGGCGTGCGGGTCCAGCCTTCGGTGGCGGTGAAGGAGGTGTGGTCGGTGGTGTCGTCTCCGTCCTCATCGAGCTCGGCGCGGATGCGGACGAAGCCTTCGCCGCCGGTCAAGCCGGTAAGATTTTCGAGGTCGAAGATGACGACGGTCTCGGTGCAGTCGCCATTGTCGGTGACGATCAGGTCGTCGGGCTGCAGCACGATCGGGTGCCAGGTCGTCGGCGTGCCGAGCGCGGACGCGTATTCGAGGATGTAGGTGACGTGATCGGTCGCCTGCTTCGGCCGGATGAACTTGCCCTCGATGGTGCCGGGCGCGGTCTCCGATGGCGAGATGCAGAACGGGTCCCCTGCCCCGCTGTCGTAGGGCTGCGCGAAGGCGAATTCGGCGAGATTGTCGAGCACGTCGGCATCGGGATTGCCGCTGGCGTTTTCTCCGGGATGCAGCTCGAGCCACTCGGGCCAGTCATTGGAGCAGGTGTCGAGGGTCTCGATGAAGTTGTTGTCCTCATTCGTCTCGCCGGGCAGCACGACGATGGGCCTGACGTCGCCGATGAGATTGTTGTCGCCGCCATCGGCATCGCTGAAGCTGTCGTAGCCATCCGGCTGGACCTGGCCGACCTGATAGGTGCCGGGGAAGACACCGGTGAAGCTGTAGGAGCCATCCGGACCGGTGATGGTGGTGATGGGGTCGCCATTGCCATCGAGCACCGGATCGCCGTGCTCATCGAGCAGCGCGAGCGTGACGCCGGCGAGCGGATCGGTGCCGGCATAGACGAAGCCGCTGATGGCCCCGAGGCGGATCTCTACGAAGTCGCGGCCGGTGACGTCTTGGCCGGGGGCCACCGCGATGGCGGTGAGATTACCGATGAAGTCGAGATTGCCACCGTCCACATCCGAGACGCTGCCGTAGCCGGTGGGCTGCGTCTCCGCGACCTGATAGCTGCCGGGCAGGAGATTCGCGAAGAGGTAGGAACCATTCGCGCCGGTGACGGTGGTGATCGGCTGGTTCAAGCCATCGAGCACCGGCTGGCCGGCACCATCTAACAAGGACAGCGTGACTCCGGCGATCGGCGTGTCGCCGCTGCCATCGTCATCGCTATCGTCGAATACCGAGCCAGCGATGGAGCCATATTCCACCTCCACGAAATCGCGGCCGGTGACATCGTCCCCGGGCAGCAGCACGATGGGCGTTTCGTCGCCGATGAGGTTGTTGTTCGCGCCATCCACATCGCTGACGCTGGCGTAGCCGGCGGGCTGGGATTGCGAGACGCGGTAGGTCCCGGGCGGCAGATTGGCGAAGAGGTAAGAGCCATCGGGCAAAGTCACCGTGGTAGTGATCGGGGTGCCGGAGCCATCGCGGAGCGTGAGCGTGATGCCGGCCAGCGGGGTATCGCCGCTGCCATTGTTATCGCTATCCGCGAAGACATGGCCGGTGATGCTGGCGGGCTCGATCTCGATGAAGTCGTGGCCGCCGCTGGTGCCGCCGGCCGTGACGGCGATAGCCGTCTCCTCGCCGATCACGTTGTTGTTCGCGCCATCGGTATCGTTGACGCTGTTATAGCCAGCCGGCTGGTCTTCGCTCACGCGGTAGTTGCCGGGAGCCAAGCCGCCGATGCTGTAGCTGCCATCCGCAAGCGTGAGGGTCGTGACGCCATCCACCGGAATGCCCGCGCCATCGAGCAAGCGTATGAGCACGTTCTCCAGCGGGGCATCCCCGTCGCCATCGCCATCCGTGTCTGCGAATACGCTGCCGCTGATGGAGCCGGGCTGCTCCTCGACGAAATCGTTGCCGTTGTCGGTCTCGTCGGCGGAGACCGCGACCGGAATGCGGTTGTCGGTCGTGCTCGCATTCGTTGAGTCGTCGCCCGGCGTGGTGGTATCGCCGTCGGTCACGGTAAAGTAACCGGATGGCTGGGTCTCCACGACCACGTAGGCACCCGGCGGCAGATTCGTGAAGCTGTAGGTGCCCCCGGTAAGAGTGACGAAGGGCGAGCCATAGGCCACGCCGTCGGCTTGGTTTCCGTCGCCGTTCGGATCGGTGAAGAGCGCGATGGTCACGCCGGCGATGCCCACATCGCCCACGTTGTCGTTGTTCGTGTCGGCCCAGACCGTGCCGCTGATCGTGCCCGGTTGTTGCTCGACGAAATCGTTGCCGTTATCCGCTTCATTTGCGGAGACAGCGACCGGGATGCGATCATCGGTCGTGCTGGCATTGATCGCGTCGTCACCCGGAGTGGTGGCGTCACCGTCGGTCACGGTCAGATAGCCGGATGGCTGGGTCTGGACCACGACGTAGGCACCCGGGGCCAGATTGGTGAAGCTGTAGGTACCGCCGGTGAAGGTGAGGACCGACGATCCGATCTGAACTCCATCAGTCGGATTGCCATCCGCGTTCGGATCGGTGAAGAGCGCAATGGACACACCGGCGATGCCCACATCGCCCGCGTTGTCGTTGTTCGTGTCGGCCCAGACCGTGCCGCTGATGGTGCCGGGCTGCTCTTCGACAAAGTCATTGCCGTTGTCGGTCTCGTTCGCAGCCACTGCCACGGGAATGCGGTCATCGGTCGTGCTCGCATTCGTCACGTCATCGCCCGGCGTGGTCGTGTCACCATCGGTCACCGTAAGGTAGCCAGCAGGCTGCGTCTCGACCACCACGTAGGCACCCGGCGGCAGGTTGGTGAAGCTGTAGGTGCCGCCGGTGAGAGTGATGACCGATGAGCCAAATTGAACGCCATCAGCCGGATTGCCATCCGCGTTCGGATCGGTGAAGAGCGCAATGGTCACGCCGGAGATGCCCACATCGCCCGCGTTGTCGTTGTTCGTGTCGGCCCAAACCGTGCCGCTGATTGTTCCCGGTTGCTCTTCAACGAAATCGTTGCCGTTGTCGGTCTCGTTCGCAGCGACCGCGACGGGGATGCGGTTGTCGGTCGTGCTTGAATTGGCAGCGTCGTCACCCGGAGTGGTCGTATCGCCATCAGTGACGGTGAGGTAACCGAACGGCTGCGTCTCCACGACCACATAGGCACCCGGCGGCAGGTTGGTGAAGCTGTAGGTGCCGCCGGTGAGAGTGATGACCGATGAGCCAACCTGAACTCCATCAGCTGGATTGCCGTCTGCGTTCGGATCGGTGTAGAGCGCGATGCTCACCCCGGCGATGCCAACATCCCCCACGTTGTCATTGTTCGTGTCGGCCCAGACCGTGCCACTGATCGTGCCCGGTTGCTCTTCAATGAAATCGTTACCGTTGTCGGTCTCGTTCGCAGCCACTGCCACGGGAATGCGGTCATCGGTCGTGCTCGAATTCGCCGCATCGTCACCCGGAGTAGTCGTATCGCCGTCGATGACAGTGAGGTAGCCGGAAGGCTGGGTCTCCACTACGACGTAGGCACCCGGCGGAAGATTGGTGAAGCTATAGGCACCACCAGTGAGGGTGACGAAGGGCGAGCCATACGCCACACCGTCCGCTTGGTTTCCGTCGGCATTCGGGTCGGTGTAGAGCGTTAGGGTCACACCAGCGATGCCGACATCCCCCACGTTGTCATTGTTCAGGTCGGCCCAGACCGTGCCGCTGATGATGCCCGGTTGCTCTTCGACGAAGTTGTTGCCGTCATCCGTTTCATTCGCGCTGACCGCAACGGGAATGCGGTTGTCGGTCGTGCTGGCATTCGCCGCATCGTCGCCCGGCGTGGTCGTGTCGCCATCGGTCACGGTGAGGTAGCCGGAAGGCTGGGTCTCAACCACCACGTAAGCACCGGGAGGAAGATTGGTGAAGCTATAGGCGCCACCGGTGAGGGTGACGAAGGGCGAGCCGTACGCCACGCCATCAGCCGGATTACCATCCGCATTCGGGTCGGTGAAGAGCGCGATGCTCACCCCGGCGATGCCGACATCGCCCACGTTGTCGTTGTTAGTATCAGCCCAGACCGTGCCGCTGATGATGCCGGGCTGCTCTTCAATGAAATCGTTGCCGTTGTCCGTTTCATTCGCAGCGACCGCGACGGGGATGCGGTTGTCGGTCGTGCTTGAGTTGGCAGCGTCGTCACCCGGAGTGGTCGTATCGCCATCAGTGACGGTGAGGTAACCGGACGGCTGCGTCTCCACGACCACATAGGCACCCGGCGGCAGGTTGGTGAAGCTGTAGGTGCCACCGGTGAGGGTGAGAACCGATGAGCCAAACTGAACGCCATCAGCCGGATTGCCGTCCGCGTTCGGGTCGGTGAAGAGCGCGATGCTCACCCCCGCGATTCCCACATCGCCCCCGTTGTCGTTGTTCGTATCGGCCCAGACGGTGCCGCTGATAATACCCGGCTGCTCTTCAACGAAGTTGTTGCCGTCATCGGTCTCATTCGCGCTGACCGCCACCGGGATACGGTCATCGGACGTGCTGGCATTCGCCGCATCGTCGCCCGGCGTGGTCGTGTCGCCATCGGTGACGGTGAGGTAGCCAGACGGCTGGGTCTCAACGACCACGTAGGCACCGGGCGGAAGATTCGTGAAGCTATAGGTGCCACCGGTTCCGGTAACGATTGCTGAACCATAGGCCGCGCCGTCCGCTTGGTTTCCGTCACCATTGGGATCGGTGAACAGCGTCAGCGTTACTCCAACAATGCCGACATCGCCCACGTTGTCGTTGTTCGTATCAGCCCAGACCGTGCCGCTGATGACACCCGGCTGCTCTTCAATGAAGTCGTTGCCGTTGTCCGTCTCATTCGCCGCCACCGAGACCGGAATCCGATTGTCGGTCGTGCTTGCGTTGGCCACGTCGTCGCCCGGCGTGCTGGTGTCGCCATCAGTGACGGTGAGGTAACCGGAGGGCTGCGTCTCCACTACCACATAGGAGCCCGGTGGAAGATTCGTGAAGCTGTAGGTGCCACCAACTCCGGTAACGATTGCCGAACCATATACCGCTCCGTCCGCTTGATTGCCGTCGGCATTCGGGTCGGTGTAGAGCGTGAGGGTCACACCGGCGATGCCGACATCGCCAATGTTGTCGTTGTTGGTATCCGCCCAAATCGTGCCGCTGATGATGGCAGGCTGCTCCTCGACGAAGTCATTGCCGCCGTCCGTTTCGTTCGCGATGACCGCAGCGGGGATGCGGTTGTCGGTGGTGCTGGCATTTGTCGCGTCGTCACCCGGAGTAGTCGTGTCGCCGTCTGTGACCGTGAGGTAACCGGAGGGCTGGGTCTCGACCACCACGTAGGCACCCGGCGGCAAGTTGGTGAAGCTGTAGATGCCGCCGACGCCGGTGAGGATTGGCGAGCCAAAGGCCGCGCCATCGGCGGGATTGCCGTCTGCGTTCGGATCAGTGAAGAGCGTCAGCGTGACGCCAACAATGCCGACCTCGCCGGTGTTGTCGTTGTTCGTGTCGGCGTAAACGGTGCCGCTGATGATGCCCGGTTGTTCCTCGATGAAGTTATTGCCGGTGTCGGTCTCATTCGCCGCCACCGCGACGGGGATCATGTTGTCCGTGGTGCTCGCATTCGCCGCATCATCGCCCGGCGTGGTGGTGTCGCCATCGGTCACCGTGAGGTAACCGGCAGGCTGGGTCTCGACGACCTGATAGCTACCCGGAGTGAGATTGGAGAAGGTATAAGCGCCGCTGCCATTCGTGGTGGCCGTGGTCGGCTGCACACCGCCCGTATTCGGATCGCTGTCGATGTCGTTGCCCGACCCGTCCTTCAGCGTAACAACGACACCCGCAAGCGGCAGGTCGCCGGTGTTATCATTGTTCGTGTCCGCGAGGACCGAGCCGGTAATGGTGCCGGGCTGGAAGTAGCCGGCATCCAGCGTGAGATCCGATTGGCCGCCGGTGAGCGTGACGGTGTGGGTCCGCCCGGCCGCATTCGCATCGCTGTCCGAAGCGTCCGCGCCTTGGTCGGCCAGGCTGCGCAGGTAGCCGGCCACCGGATCAAAGATCACGTAGTAGCTGCCCGGCATCAGCCCGGTGAAGGAGTAGAGACCGCTCGCATTCGTCGTCGCGGTGCCGGCGATGGTGTCGTTGCTGCGATAGAGCGTAAGGGTGACGCCCGCCAGACCGCTTTCGCCTGTGTCCTTCTGGCCATCGCCATCGAGATCGTTCCAGACCAGATCGCCGATCGATACCGGCAGGGTGTAGCCGTAGTCGATCTCATCGCGGGTCTGGTTGGCGCTGAGCGAGAAGGTTGCCGCGTGATCGAGACCCCCGTTTGCATCGTAGGTCTGGGTCATGTTCGCCGGCAGCGTGCCGACGTCGATGCGCGCGGTGTAAGTGCCGGGGACGAGATTGCCTATCGAGTAGGCACCGCCCGAATCCGTGAGAGCGGAAGGCTCGGTGGCGCTGTCGAAGGTGCCGTTGCCATTGATGTCGACATAGACGCGGACATTCGCGATGCCGGTTTCGACGCCATCCAGGATACCGTTGCCATTGCTATCGTTCCACACGCGATCGCCGAAGGCCGCATTCGACCGGTAGCCGAAGTCCACGTCGGTGGCTTCCTGGCTGGTGGTCAGCGTGCGGCTGGCCTCGTGATCGAGCTCGCCATTCAGGTCATGGGTCTGGGTCGAGCCCTGCGGCAGGGTGCTGAATTCGACGCGGACATTGTAGCTTCCCGCGGCGAGGTTCTCGAAGCGGTAGAAGCCCGCGAGGTCGGTGATCGTGAATCGCTCGATGCCTTGGTCGAAGGCATTGTCACCGTCGCTGTCGATGTAAACCCACACGCCCGGGATGCCCGGCTCGCCCGCATCGCGGATGCCATCGGCATCGCGGTCGTTCCAGACGAGGTCGCCGAGGCTGGCATCGTTGCGATAGCCGAAATCCGCGTCGGTGCGGTTCGCGCCGCTGATGGTGACGCTGGCGGTATGATCGGTGGAGGGGCTGGTGAGGTCGTAGGTCTGGACGTAGCTGGAAGGCAGCGTGGAGGTATCCACCCGCACCACGTAGGTGCCGTTGAAAAGATTGCCGATCGAGTAGGCACCTGACGCATTGGTCACGGCGGAGGGCTCGGTGGCGTCGAAGACCCCGTCGCCGTCCATGTCGAGATAGACGCGGACATTCGCGATGGCGGCTTCGGAGACGGTGTGGGTAACCGCTCCGTCGTCGTCGTTGCCATTGCTGCCATTGCCACTCAGGTCGAAGTAGCCATTGACGATGCTCACGCCGAACAAAGTGCCATCGTCCTCGTTGCCAATGCTGCCGTTGCCGCTGACATCGATCCGCCCGTTGGAGACCACATAGCCGGCAAAGCTGCCGTCATCCTCGTTGCCGCCGCTGTTGTTCTGGCTGATGTCGATGAGCGCGTTGTAAACGTTGCGCACCGTGCTGACCGAAGAAATGCCGTCGGCATTGACGTCTTCCCACACCAGATCGCCGATCGAATACGGGCCGCGATAGCCGAAGTCGAGAGTGGCGCGGTGCTCCGCGCCGAGCAAGGTGACGGACGCCTCGTGATCCAGGCCGCCGTTGAGGTCGAAGGTCTGGGTGGCCGAGACCGGCAGCGTGGAGGTGTCCACGCGCACCGCGTAGGTGCCGGGGTTCAGGTTGCCGATGTACCAGAGGCCGTCGCCGGAGGTGGTCGTGTTCGGTTCGCCGGCATCGTAGGTGTTGTCATTGTCCGTATCCAGATAGACGCGGACGCCATTGATGCCGGGCTCGCCATTCTCCTGCACGCCATCGTTGTCGCGGTCGATCCACACGCGGTCGCCCACGCTGGCGCCGACCCGATAGCCGAAGTCGGCATCCACGCGGTCCTCCGCGATGCCGAGGGTGACGGACGCGCGGTGCGAGGTCGCGATGCCATCGAGATCGTAGGTCGGGCCATAGCCGACATTGGCCGCGGCGATGTCAGCCGGATCCACGCGGACGACGTAGTTGCCCGCGCTGAGGCCGGCGAAAAGGTAGTTGCCCGAGGCATCGGTGATGTCGACCGGCTCGCCGGCGTCGCGGATGCCGTCGTTGTCGAGGTCGAGATGGACGTCGATGTTAGGAATGCCGTTTTCACCGGGATCCTGGATGCCATCGCCATCGAGGTCGCCCCACACGCGGTCGCCGATGCTGCCGTAAACGGTGTCCGTCCATGAGAGTGGCAGCAGCAAGCCATAGGGGGAAATCTCCACCTGCCCGGTGTTCTCGATGGTCGCTCCCGTGAGGCTCTCGCGGGGGACGATGGTGGCGCGGAAGACGACTTGGAATTGCTGGCCGCTGGCGAGATTGCCGGGCACCGAGAAGCCCGCGACATCGAGCGGGAATGCCGTGCCGGTGCCATTGTCCGGGATGGCGGTCCATGCCTGCCAGGCACCGCCGACCATGAAGCGGTAGCGGGTGGTGCCCGGGACGTAGGTCACGGTGGACGGCAGGTTATCCTGCACTGCGAAAGGTCCCGGGATATTCGTGCGGGCGTTGCTGATGCCGCGGATGTCGTACTCTAGCGTATCCCCGCAACTGACCGCGCCATCGCCATCGGCATCGACCGCGATGGACGAGCGCTTGCCGCCGTCGCCCTCGCGCATCGGCGGGACCAGCGAGGCCACGTCCAGGCCCGGCTGGGCGACGGTGGCAACCGCCGGATCCTGACCCCACGCGGCGGCGATGCGGACGGACGGATTGAGCGTGTAAACCAGCATGCCGCTCTGGTCGCCGTCGGGATCGAAGATTTTCAACTGCTCCAGCTCGCGGAGCGAATGGCCGACGTCGTAGTGGTTGCCATTCGGGTCGGTGAGCGGGCCGACGTTGTCGCCATTGTAGTCGACGTAAACGGTCTCCTGCGTGTGGCCGTTGCCGGAGGTGGTGATCCACAGCGGGTTGCCGTTTTCGCCGGGGCTCACCGCAGAATAGGGATCGCGGCCGATGCCTAGGCTGAGCAGCACCTGGGTGGTGAGCGAAGGCCGGCCGACCAGCGTGAAGCCACCGTCCCAGTTCTGGTTCGAGCCCGACGCGGCGTCCGCGTCGATGGCGCTCATCGCATAGAAGACCGGCGGGGTGACGCCGGTGGTGTAGAAGCGGTACGCGCCGAAGTGGTTCGTGCCATTCGCCGGCTGCAGGGCGACCCGCGCGTTTCCCTTCGCCGGCACACTGATAGTGGCGGTCGTGTAGGCGGTGGCGCTACTACGGTAGTCGTAGTTGACCGTGATGGCAGCGGCACCAGGATTGTAGAGAAAGGTCACCGTGCCATCGGTCGGACTCGTGCGCGTCGAGACCGGCGCGAAGTAATCGCTGCTCCAGCGGTAGGTCGGCAGCAGCGAGGTATCCCGACTGGCGTAAGTCGACCCCACGGTGCCGGTGAAAAGCACGACCTGCACCGGCTTGTCCGCGAGCACGTGGCCGCCGACATTGACATCACTGCGGAAGATGGCCTCGCCCTCGGCAAGCAGCACCGTCTCCTCGAAGACGCCGTTGTTGTCCTTGTCCACCTGGACGCTGGCCCCGCCGGGACCGGCGGAAATCGCGAGCGCGGCGTAGCTGAAGAGGTTCTCGTCCTGGGTCAGCGTGGCGGTCGGCGTCGTCTGTGGCATGTCGATGCCCACCGGCGAGCGGTACTCATTCCCCCACAGGCCGCGCTCGAAGACTTCCACGCAGCCGGCGAGCAGGGTGTCGGTGCCGGCCGGCACGGTGGTCTTGGTCACTGAGATCGGCTTGAAGGAGGCGATCTTGTCGCGGCCGTCGTAGTCCACCACCGCCTGGAGGGTGGCGGTGGCGACGAAGTTGCGGAGGTTGAAGACCGTGCCCGCGGGGATCAGGTCGGCAGGGTTTCCCGGCGGGTAGCCGTTCGCCGCATTGCCGTCACCGAAGACCAGGGTCGTGGACTGGACCGGATCGGTGATGTCCCGCTCGTAGCCGTCTTCCCAATGGTCGTAATAGATCACCGTGCCGTCCGTGGCCGCGGCCAGCGTGACGAAGACGGTGATGGGATCGTTGGCGACCGAATTGATCGAGTCAAAGGCGCTGAGCTGATGATCCTCAGGGAACGGGACGTAGAAAAGCTGCGTCGGCGGCGGGTTCACCGCATGCGCGGCCCCACCGGCACACAGGAGGGCGCCGACGAAACCGAGGACAAACCTGCGGACAGTGGGGACTGCGGGGAGGAACATGCAAACAACCGGGGCTGACAGGGGAGAACACGGCACGCCCACTCCACGCCGCACTCATGCGGAGGATCCGTACGAGACCTCCGGCCAGACTCGCAACACCGAGCATGGTTCGACAGGTCGTCTCTGGGGAATGAAGGGGAGAACCAAATGCAACCGTCCGGACAGCGGGTGGGGACCCATTGCCCCGGACGACACGGGGAGGATGGTTAAGAAATCCTGATTATACAATATTTTTATTTATCGCCGAAATTCCCCCACGCGATCGCGTTGAATTCTCATCGAACGCTTGTTGGAAAATGAGGGATTTGCGGCCCATTATCCTACAGGTAATGAGGATTTCAGGATGGCCCCGATTTTAAATGTATCTTGATTTTTTTAAAATCTGGTGCCAGTTACTTGGCCCGGATGCTCGCCGCATTACCAGGGATGTCCTTCGGTTTCGCCCTGCTGGCCTTAGTCTTCGCGACTGGCTTGCCGCTCTTCTGTGCATTCATTGCAGTGGCCAATGTGCGCCGCTACCGGGTGAAGGCTCACCCGTGTGATTCTTATCAAGTGCCGCCGGACGTGCGGCGGCGGATGGCCCCGTGGCTCAACCGCATGGGCCACTTCGGCTTCCGCCAGGTGCAGCTCTCCCGGCTCGAAAGCGCGGGCTACGCCGAGGCGCATCGCTGGATCCTGCTCAATGAAGAGGAGCGGACCTATGCGACGCTGGAGCGCACGGTGCCGGTCAGCGGCGCAGGTGCCAGCGTCTCGCTCACGATGTTCACCGCCCTGCGCGATGGCACGCTGGTCGTGACTGCGGATCGCCGCATCACCCATCACCCGCCCGCCTGGTGGCAGGACGTGCAGCGGTTCTTCGGCACGGTCACCTCGCAGTGGAAGCTCCACTACTCACGGGTCCGCGGCGACAAGGAGCGCGTGCTCCCGCCGATCGAGAAATTCACCGGGATGCTGGAAGCGGACGAGCAAGCCCGCCACGAAGCCCAGGTGAAGGGCGGCGAGTTCGTCCCGACCCGGCAGGATCCTGATATCCTGCGCCTGCGCTTCGCACGGCTGCCCTCCCGGGTGATGCCGCTGCTGGCGGACTTCTTCACCGGCCGCAGCTTCCGCTCGGCAACCCGCCGCGACGTGGCGGCTCCGACCAAGGCCCGGGTCGACGAGAATGAACGCGTCGGCGGCCCCATCGGACTCTCGGTCAACCAAGCGGTGGAACAGGATCTGGCCCGCTACCGCGCCCTGATCGCGGTCCGCTCCAGCCCGCTCGATCACCTGCGGCGGATCGTGGTGCTGCTCGGAACCGTGGCATTCTTCATCGCGATCTTCGGCCGCGACCAACCGCTGCAAACCGCGCTCACCGTGCTGGTGCTGGCCGCGCTGCACGAAGCCGGCCACTGGGTGCCGATGAAGCTCTTCCGCTACAAGGGCGTGCCGCCGGTCTTCATCCCCTTCACCGGGGCCACCGAGCGCGGACGCAAGCTCCACGCCCCGGCATGGCAGCAGCTCGTGGTTCTGCTCGGCGGTCCCCTGCCCGGCCTGATCGCCGGCCTGGCGATGCTCGCCCACGGCTACTTCGAGCCGTCCACGCCGCGGTGGCTGCTGGATGCCGCCGGGATGGCGGTGGCGCTCAATGCCCTGCATCTGCTGCCAGTGCTGCCGATGGATGGAGGCAAGGTGATCGACCTGCTGGTTTTCCGCGACATGCCGATGCTGCGGCCGTTCTTCACGGTGACCGCGTCGCTGTCGGCCTTCGCCGCTGCGCTGGTCTTGAAATCGCGGGTGCTGCGTTACATCGCGGCCGCCATGTTCGGCGGCGTGCTGTGGGACATGCGCACCATCCAGGTGGTCCGCGGCGCCCGCAAGCTGCCATGGGCGGGCGAGGTCAATGACGAGTCCGAGGCACTGCGCCGGATCTTCCGCGGCATGCGCGAGGAGGGCCAGGGAGCCTTCATCGGCAGCGAGGGCTGGCACAAGAAGATCGAGGCACTGCTCATGGAAGTGATGCGCAAGCGGCCGGCCTTCATCACCCGCTTCGCCGGTGGCACGCTGCTGGCAGTTTCCGGAGCCATCCCTGCCCTGCTGATGGTGGGCGTGCTGCTCGGCCCCGTGCTCAGCGATGCCGGCCGGGTGGTCCGCAATGCCGAGCATGTGATCGAATTCCGCAAGACCTTCCCGAAGGAAACCCGCCAGCTCTCCGCCGAGGACCAGGCCACCTTGATCGCCCTCGCGACGGAAACCGAAACCGGCCCCGAACAAAGCGTCCGCCCGCTCACCGACGAGCCAAGCGAAACCGCGGCCGACGTGCTCCCGGTGATCGCGAAACGGCTCGACCAACTCGACTGGAACAAGGCGAACATCGCCTCGCGCAGCAATTTGATCGGCGCCCGCGTGTTGCCGATCTGGGTGGAAGTGCAATGCCTGCAACTCGAGCGCAGCGCCACTGCGGGCAATCGCGCCGAAACCTTGGAACGGGCCGAGGAGATGCTCGGCATCCTCGCCGCCGCCGAACCCGCCACCAGCCTGGAACGCCGCCAACTTCTCTCGTCCATCGAGCTCCGCGTCCTTTCCGTCGTCGAGCGTGAGGCCTCCGCCGGCCGCCTCGAGGTGGACGACCTCGACCGTCTGGACACGCGGATTTCGGCGCGGAATACCGCTCCCGATCCGGAAGTGGAAAGCCTGCTGCTGGTCGCCGCGTGGGCTGAGCGCAGCCGACTCTCGGCCATCGCCGACGCGGCCGCCCAAGCGTCCCTGGATCCCCGCTTCTGGCGCGACCTCTATCCGCGCATCCGCGTCGTCCGCCGTCTCTTGACCGAGCAGAACGCCAAGCTGGTTCCGGCCTCCGTCGCGCTGGCCCGCCACTGGAAGACCAGCCGCCGCGTGGGCGAGCTGCCACCCCAACTCGGCATGAAGGTGGCCGTGGACCCGGGTGAAGCCTCGCTTATCCTGGGATTCTGCGAAGGCCATCGCCGCCTCTCGTGGCGGCGGATCGTCACCCTCAGCGCACTGCGCATGGAGAGCTTCCGCCAAAAGAATAACGGCAACTTCCCGAAGAACTGGAAACACAGCGTGCCCGGCGGTGCCGAACTCAAGCTGGTGCTCGACTCCGGCCCCTTCATCCGCCTGACCGACCGGCTCGACCAAATCCAAGGCTCCGTGCCGATGTGGCTCACCCCCCCCTCCCTCCCCCTCCCCCGCTCCGGCCCCACCATCGACTACGATTGCCGGCTCTACGGTGCGCCGCCGCTGCCCGAGCTGTCGTCGCATTGAGGAGAAATGCTGCCGGGTATTACTGCCCGTGGAGGACCGCCGGGGATGGTGCTTCGCTACCTGCGAATTGCACGGTCTTGAGGAAGATCAGGAGACACGTATTTTCGCTTGAATGGGACCTAACCATTCACTAACAGCCGCTCGGCGTTTTCTCCACGCCGCCCCCTCCATACATGAAAAAGCTACTCCTCCGCGCCTTTGCGCTCGTTGTTGCCGTCCTGCCTTTGACCGTGGCTGAAGCCGCGCCGAAGCCCAAGCCACCCAAGATTTTCGGCGGCTTCGCAGTCGGCGAAACCTTCACCTTCACGGTGACGAACAAGACCGTCGCCGCGACGCAAGGCACCACCCCGGTCGTCAACCCCGTGGTTCCCGCGGGTGTGCCGAACTACACCGTCGGCCAGCAGGTCACGTTCACCGTCGGCAAGAAGGGCGAACTCGTCGCCCCCGGCCTCAAGATCAAGTTCTTGTCCGAGAGCGTTGTCTCCAATGCCTACGCGAACAAGCCCAAGAAGGGTGCCCAGCCGAATGCAGCGATCGTCCACAAGGACACCGAAAGCGGTGACGCCATCGGTGTGTCGCTGGCCTTCTTCACCGTCAAGGTGACCAAGCGCGTGCCGAACGTCAACCAGGTGACTTACACGCTCGAGTGAGCCTCTCCGACCGGTAACGGTCACGGTTAGTACAAATGTTGTGATCGGTGAAGGAGGGCCCAGTGCCCTCCTTTACTGCGTACTAGGCTGGAAGGTTCCTCCCTGGAGGAATGCCTTCGCCTCGCCGACAAGGAACAGCGAGCCCGCGATGAGGATGATCCCCTCCCCTGCCATCGCTGCGGCGAAGGCCTTCTCGAAAGTGGGATGGCAGACATGAGGAGGTGCGCCGGGTGGCAGCGCCGCGGCGAGTTCCTCCGAAGTCACCGCGCGCGGGGTATCGACCGGGCAGATGTGGATGATCTCTGCCAGGGGAATCAGCTCCGAGAGGATTCCCGCGATGTCCTTGGCGGCGACCGCGCTGAAAACCAGCGTGGCCTTTCTTTCGCCCAGCTGCTCCTTCCAGGTGCTCGCGAGGACGGCGGCCCCCTGCGGATTGTGAGCGCCATCGAGCACGACCTCGCGGCCGTCGTGGACCAGTTGCTCGAAGCGGCCCGGCCAGCGAACCGTGGACAGCCCGTGCAAGACCACCTCGTAGTCGAGTCGCAGGCCGGCGGCGTGCAGGCACTCGAGCGCGAGCGCAGCATTCCACCGCTGGTGCGGACCGGCCAAGGCAATGGGGTAGCCCTGCAGCGGGGCCTCGACAAAGGTCAACGGGCAGCGGCGCTCGTTCGCCTCCTTTTCTAACACCCTCTGCACACCCGGCTCCTGCGGCGAGCAGATGGCCGGCTTGCCCTCGACGAAGATGGCCGCCTTCTCCACGGCGATCGCTTCCACCGTGTCGCCCAGCCACTGCTGGTGATCGAGCCCCACGGGAGTGATTGCACAGACATCGGCCGGCACCGCGGTGGTCGCATCGAGCCGGCCGCCCATGCCGGTTTCCAGCACGATGAGCTCGCACTCGCACTCGCGGAACCAGCGCATGGCGAGCGTCAGCGAGATCTCGAAGAAAGTGGGATGCGGGTCGAACGTCTCGCACAGTGCCCGCAGCTCGGTGAGCATCGCAGCACAGTTCTCCTCGGGAATCTCCACTCCCGAAACGCGGACCCTTTCGCGGTAGTCGATGAGGTGCGGCGAGGTGAAGAGCCCGCAGCGATGGCCACCGGCGCGCGCCACCGAGTCAATCATCGCGCAGGTGCTGCCCTTGCCATTGGTCCCGGCGACGTGGATGACCTTCACGCCATGGGCAGGAAAGGCGAGATACTCCTTCAGCAAGCGCCGCGGCCCATCGAGGCCCAGCTTGATGCCGAACATCTGGGTGGAAAACAGCCAGTCGATGGATTCGCGGTAGGTCACAGCAGCCAGGGATCGGGAGGGCGGCGTTTCATGCCGTAAGAGGGGCGGCGGCGATCGTGGCGAACCACCATGATCCATAGTTCTCCGCTCCCGGAGAACACCTCGTAAAGCAAGTGATAGGGAAACTTCTTAAAGTTCCAGCGTCGGAAGCGACCGCTCGGGTGTCCCACCTCCGGATGCCGGACGACAAACTCCGCAGCCGCGTCGAGCTGATGGTAGAATTGCTCCACCGCCTTTGCTGAGTCTTCCGACAATTGCTCCACGATGTCGCGGATATCGCGAATCGCTCCTTCATGAAGAAGCATCTGCATCATCGGCCCAGCATCCGCATCGCCTCGTCCCATGGCACCATCCGGGCTTCACCGCGCTCGACTTGCGCCATTCTTTCCGTGGCGATCCGGATCGATTCCTCATCTTCAGCACCATCGTCGAAGCTGTCCAACAAGGCCTCCGCTAGCCAGCGCCGATCCTCGGGATCGAGTGCCAATGCGGCTTCCAACAAAGCCTGCGACTTTTCGCTCATGGGAGAACCTCTAGCACAACGTGCGGCCGGCGTCCACGTCCACGCCACTCAGGACGCTACTGGCATCATGAAGGACAGCAACTGCTCCAGCCGCTCGCGCAACTTGGCGCGGGGAACAATCGCATCCACCAGCCCGTGATCGAGCATGAATTCGGCGGTCTGGAAGCCCTGCGGCAGGTTCTGGTGGGTCGTTTCCTTGACCACCCGCGGACCGGCGAAGCCGATCATGCACTTCGGCTCGGCGAGGTTGATGTCGCCGATGGTGGCGAAGGATGCCGTCACGCCGCCGGTGGTCGGGTCCGTCATCACCGAAATGTAAGGCAGTCCGGCTTCCGACAGCCGGGCGAGAGCGCCGCAGGTCTTGGCCATTTGCATGAGCGAGAGCATCCCCTCCTGCATGCGGGCGCCGGAGGAGGCGGACACCACGACGACGCCGCGCTTCTCCGCGATGGCGACCTCGACCGCACGGGTGATCTTTTCACCCACCACCGAGCCCATGGAGCCGGCGAAGAACTTGAAATCCATGACCGCGAGCACCGCAGGCAGGTTGCCGATGGTCAGGCGACCGGTGACGACCGCGTCATTGAGAGCGGTCTTGGCGCGCATGCCCTCGATCTTCTCGCGGTAGTTGGCGAAGCCGAGCGGGTTCGCCGAGACCAGGTCGCCATCCATTTCCACAAAGCTGTCCGGGTCGGCCAGCAGCTCGATCCGGTCCCGTGCATCCATCCGGAAGTGATGCTCGCAATGGTGGCAGGTCTGGTGGTGCTGCTTGAGCTCCAGCTTGTGCAGCATGGCCCCGCAGTCCGGGCACTTGGCCCACAGGCCCTCTGGCATGTCGTCGCGGCCGCGGCCGCCGCGGAGAGGTGGCTTGTTGAAGATACCCATGGGTCGTTCGGTCGAGACGCCGACGCTAGCCACGCATCACGGTGACGACAACCACCTTTTGAATCCCGGCCTTGCGCAGCACGCGGGCGCACTCGCTGGTGGTGGCACCGGTGGTGAAAACGTCGTCCACCAGCACCGCGCCTAGCGGTTTTCCGGCGGCGAATCGCTTCCCCGCGCGCGATAAATCGAAGGCCCCGCGGAGGTTATTCAGCCGTTGGGCGCGGCTCAGGCTGGTCTGGCTGTCGGTGCGGCGAGTGCGCACCAGCGCCCGGCACAGCGGCAGGCCGGTTTGCCGCGAGAGGGGCCGCGCAATCTCCTCGGCCTGATTGAATTGCCGCCACAGCAAGCGCCTGCGGTGGAGCGGCACCGGCACCAGCGGCCAACCCTCCGCCAGCGCCGTGGCCAGCCGCGGATCTTCCTCGAAAGCCCGCCCGGCGAGCCGGCCGAGCTCATTCCCCAGCTCGATCCGCCGCGCGTATTTCAGGTCGTGGATCATCTCCAACAGGTCCGGGTGCAGCGGCAGCGCGGGCCGGGCGAACTCGAAGGAAAACGTCTGGTCGCGGCAGTTCGAGCACTCGAAGGCACCCTCGATCTGCCCCTCGAATTCCTCGCCGCATTGCCGGCAAAAGGGCTCGCCCAGCGACGGCAATTCCGCCGCGCAGCCCTCACACAAGGAGCGACCCTCAGCCAAGCCGGCCCCGCAGCGATGGCACCGCCCGGGGTAGATCAGGTCGAACATTCGCTTCCAAATGCCCCGCTTGCCGATCCCGCCGGTGTCGCGCATGGCGGGTCTAACTGCGATAGCTCGCCGGCGGCTCCGGCACGCGCGTCATCAGGTGCACCAGGATGCCCGTCACCATCACCACCGACAGCGGCAGCAGGCCTTCCCGCAGGGTCGGGCCGACGAACCAGCGGGTGGCCTCCGGCAGGCCGAGCACCGGCCAGGTCGCCGCCTTGAACATCCCCACGCCGACGACCCAACCGAAGTGCAGGCCGATCGGCAGCCACAGCGATGCGGTGCGGACGCGGGCGTAGGCGAGTACCACCCCGACGGCCATCAGCACGGTGAAGCTCGACACGAGCTCCAGCGGATTGGCGAAGCGGGAGAAGATCTGTCCCAACAGGTAGAAGCCGGCGGACGACGACTCCGGGTCCGGCACCCGCACGAACGGCGGAGGTTGCAGGAAATGAACGAACGCAAAGAGGAACGACAGCGAGGCGACCGCGGGTGCCAGGCGCATCGCGCGGAGGAAGATCCCGAGCAGCACGCCACGGAACAGGAGTTCCTCCACCAGGGCGACCACCACCGCGCCGGGGATGACTTTTTTCAACGCCTTCGCCCAATCGATAGCCTCCAGCGGGAACTTGTTTGGCTGGCCGCGGGTGGACTCGGCGGCATCCCGCCAGACGAAGCACCCCGCCTGGAGCATCAGCCAGCCGGACAGCAGCAGCAGGCCGGCGGCGAGGATGAAGCCGGTGCCAAATTGCAGCCAGCCCTGGGGATTGCGGCGGAGCGGCTGGCCGCGGTCGACCACCACCACATTGTCCGGCAGGCGCAGCGACCACGGGGTATCACGATAGCTGCCCGGCGGCCGGCCGAGCCGGAGCCACGCGGTCAGCGGAAAGAGCAGCACCAGCGCCGACAGCATCAGCGCGCGATCGAAGAACTTCGGGAAATCCGCCCGCCCGGCCGCATCGGCCAGAAAGCGCACCGCGCCGTTCGTCTGCTTGTCCTCGGTGACCTCCGCCAGCCCCTTGCCGAGTTGGTAGAGCCACGGCGAAATCACCGCAGCGAGGACGAGCGTGGCAGCCACATAGGCGAAGATTTTCAACACATCACTCTGCTGGCCGGGGCGCACGGGCCGGAGGGTGATCTGACGGCGGAAAACTTCCAAGTGCCAAGTGATGGGGCTTCTTCGGTAGCGGGAGGGCTGCGCCCTTCCGGCGGGGCGCGGCTCCTTTGGTGATCGTCACTCCGATTCATCTTGCGGGCCGCCCCCCGCTGGAACGACGAAGTCGTTCCGCTACGAAGCCAAGAAAAGAAGCCGTCGCGCTCCACTCGCTCCCGCTTTCGTAGCGGATGGGCTTCGCCCTTCCGGCGGGGCGCGGGTCGCCAGAAATCGCCGCTCGCGAATCTCCCTTCCCGCCACCCCCCGCCGGAACGACGAAGTCGTCCCACTACGAAGCCTCAGCGATCCATCGCGATGATCGCCGGCATTTGGAATCCCGATTGGCCGGGCCGGGCTCCGGTCTCGCATGATCACATGATGGATACCGGATCGAATGGAGCGCGGGAGAGGATCTTCATTGTGGGCGCAGGTGCGGTCGGACTTCCGTTGGCTGCCGCGCTCGCCGCCGCCGGGCGGGAGGTGGTGCTCGTTCGCGCGAGACCCGACGGGCCTCGTATCGACTCCAACATCAGCGTCCGTTTCGGAGGAAACGCCGATCCCGTGAGCGTCCGGGTGGAGCAGGTTTCTTTTCACGAGCTTCGCGAATTGGACGGAACGGTGGTGCTCGCGATCAAGTCGCACGCGAACGAAGAGGTCGCGGCGGCGCTCGCGTCCAAGAAAGTCCGGGGCGAACTTGTCGTGATGCAGAACGGCTTGGGCGTGGAGCAGCCCTTTCTCTCCTGCGGCTTCGAAGCGATGCTGAGGAGCGTCCTCTACATGACCAGCCAGGTCCGGTCCGACGGTGTGGTCGAGTTCCGCCAGATCGCATCGTGCCCCATCGGGACGGTGGCGGGCGAGCCATCGCGCCTCGCCGGTTGCGTCGCGGCACTCACGACACCGCTCTTCGCCTTCCATGGCCACGACGACATCGAGACGGAGGCTTGGCGGAAGACCATCGTCAACGCGGCCTTCAATTCGATCTGCCCGCTGTTAGAAGCGGACAATGGCCTCTTCGCGCGCGACGCCGAGGCGGCGGCGGTGGCCCGGCGGATTGCGGGAGAGTGCGTCGCGCTGGCGAGGGACCGCGGGCTTTCGATTCGCGAGGAGGACGTGATGAGCCGCATCATGGAGATCAGCCGGGGTTCGGACGGAGTGATGATCTCGACGCTCCAGGACATCCTGGCGGGACGTGAGACGGAGGTGACGAGCCTCAATCTGGCGATCGCGCGAATTGGCGCCGAGTCTGTGCCTCCGCATGTCCTGCCAGTCACCGAGGCACTCGGGCAGCTCGTGCTCGCAAAGAGCCGGCTCACGCGGAGATAGGAGAGCTTGGACTGTTAGACGACCCGCTGAAAAGGTTCGTACTCTTCCCAGCCGGAACGACGAAGTCGTCCCGCTACGAAATAGAAGCGCCCTTCGCCTAACGATTCTCCGGCACCATGCGGCTCTCAAGCATCAGCATGACCTGCCGGGCGAGGGTCTGGAGGAGCCTGCCTTCGACATCGGTGAGGTCGCGGGGCTTGCGGTCAACGATGAGGAGTGTCCCGAGCGCGTAGCCGTCGCGCGAGCGCATGATGGCTCCCGCGTAGAAGCGAATGTGGGGCGATCCGGCGACGGCGGCATTGACCGTGGTGCGGAGGTCGCAGCTCGCGTCGCGCACCACGAACAAGTCCTTCCCCGACTCCACCGCATGCGCGCAGATGGAGCAAGTGAGCGGGGTCTCCTTGCAGTAGAGGCCGACCTCGGCCTTGAACCACTGGCGCTGCTCATCCACAAAGCTGATCGCGGCGATGGGCACGTCGAAGATCTCGCTGACGAGCCGCACCAGCTTGTCGAACTCCTCTTCCCGCGGAGAGTCGAGAATGCCGTGGCGGTAGAGGGCCTTCAGGCGGTCGGCATTTGAGCAGGTGGGTAGTTCCATCAAATCAGGTCTCGGCAGGGATAGCGCGGTGGGGATCTTTTTCAAGATCGGGGATGCAGGGAGGTCTCACATCGACGCTTGCAAGTCCCCTTCCCGCCGTCCCCAGCCGGACCGACGAAGTCGTCCCACGAAGCCCGGAAGCCGTAATCCGTCCCCACAGGGAGCTTCAATTCCCTCCGCTGGTCGGTGACCCCGCACTGGAAGCGAGCACCGCACCGGTCAATGCCTCTGCCTGATCCTTACCGAGGCCGAAGAGGGCGGGAGCAGCGGCCAATGCCATCGCGATCAGTCGGAATTGGAGCGTGACTTTCATTGGCCCGATTGAGCAACGCTTACGGCCGTCCGAGAATCCTGCAAGTGCATCGGTTCCGCCACCTGCGGGTTCATTTCACCCACGCGCGCCTGAGCCATCGCGCCGTGTAATGCTGCCGCTGACGCGCCGGCCGCCATCCCGGATTCGCTCCTTTCAAAGAGGCCCGGTGCCATGCAGCCTTGCCACGTTCATGGCAGCCACGCCCCGTCCTTGGTATCGTTCACCCGCGCTCTGGTTCGCCCTGCCGGGATTGATCTTCCTTCTCTGGGGGTGGGTCTTTTCCATGCAGCGGGTTGCCAATCTGAATTTCGAGATCGGCGGATACTCGGGGCTAATTCAGAATGAGGGGTCCGCTGCGGGTGCAACATGGCGGGAGGCACCGCGCAGTCACATCACGCCAGCGAGGACGTTTGATTTCAAATTGCTTCCCCGCTCACCCAGGGCATCCACGGAATGGTTTCCCCTTCCCTACTACCTCTCGAACCGCACGACTTCCTCCAGCCGCCCGTGGCACCAGCTTGAGATCCCCTACTGGCTTCTCGTGTTGGTTTATCTTGGCGTTTGGCAGCTTCCCTGGCTGGCAAGGTATCACCGGCAACGCCGGATCGCCCGATCCCTCGCCATCGTTCCAGCAGATGCGATGAAGCCTGCGGACGGCGCCGGTCCTGATTGAGAAGACGGGCGTGCGCTCTGCCCTAACAGCCAGTCCGGCGCTACAACCCCAGCTCCTCCCGCAATGCCTCGAAGAGGCGGTCGCGCGGGGCGTCGGTCACGGCGGGTGACTTGGGCCGCGGCTTGCGGGCGGACTTGGCGGGTGCTGCGGGGGGCTGCCGTTTCACGCGCGAGGATTTCATTGGGGTGTCGCGTCAGCAGTGGCGGGTTTCGGCTTCGAGGGGAGCTCCTTGCCGGCGGACTCGATCCAGTGCTGGATGAAGAATTTCTTCTCATCCGTCAGCAGCCAAGACTCCCGGCCGAGGATGGGTCGCAGCGACGTGGTCATCTGCAGCGTCACGAGCAGGAAGATAATGCTCCACACCGTGACCGGCCCTTTCGAAATGGCCCCGGTGGAGCCGACGGCATCCTTCAGGAAACGGAAGCCGAAGATGAGCGCGATGAACCACGACGCCAGCGCCAGCACGCCCATGAAGCCGAGCGAATTCGTCGCCTGGGTGAAGATCCACACCGCGGGAGCGAAGCCTAACAGCAGCAGCCCGGCCAAAGCCATCATGCCGGCGAAGGTGGCGGCGAGTTGCGAGGCACCGGCCTGCGAACCGGCGAGACAGGAGAAGATGTAGAGGCTGGGAAAGCAGATCACCCCGGCGATCAGCAGGCCCACGGTGATCTTCAGCGGGGCGGCCCACATCTGGGTGCCCATCGCGAAGCTGCCGAGCACCGCGCCGAAGACGAGCAGCGAGAGAATCGCGATGCCGAGAAAGGGCAGGAGCGCACCATGGCCCGGATCGGCGAGGCGGCGGACCAGCGCGCGCGGGCTGCGCAGCAGGGCCTCGAAGAGCGTGCGAAGGTTGAGCGTTTCCGGCAGCGGGGGCTCGACTCGCGGGGCCGGCGCCTGGGCTTGCGGCCCATAGGGCGATGGCGGCGGGGCCGGTGTGAATGATGGGGTCGGATTCGGGGTGTCTTGGTTCATGGTCTTACGAGTTGAGTTCGGGGAAAGAGAGTGCGGACCACCGGCCAGGCGATGACGGCGAGGCCAAGGACGAGACCCGCGACGGCGAAGGCGGCATTGCCATCGGTGCTTCGATTGAGCGAGCGCCACACGGCGCCGTAGAAGCTGTCGCGCATGGGATCCGGGCGGAAGAAGGCCACCTTCAGGCCCGGCGTGCCGAAGAAGGGCCGCAGGATCCAGGAGAATTGGGCGCCGAGGAATCCATTGCCCGCCAGCCACGCTAGCATGGTGATGGTGGCGACGCCCGGCGATGGGCAGCGTTGGCGCAGAATGCGGTAGAGCGTGAGCGTGCCGGCGATGCCCGCCACGGCGACGAGGAAGACGTGAAACAAAAGGTAGCCGGCATGGGCGGAAGCCGCCTGTGGCGAATCGGGTGGCGGGGCATCCAGCGCAAGCAGCAGCGTGACCGGAGCCAGCGAGCCAAGCAGCAGCGCGGAGACGGCGAAGGCACTGAGCAAGGCGAGCAGCGATTGACGGAAACCAAGTCCGCCGAGCAGCACGCCGAGCAGGCCATTGAGCATGCCATTGCAGCACAGCGTGCAGGCGACCAGCAGCGGCATCTTCAGCGCCACATAGACGCCCATGAGCGGCGAGCGCCAGTAGCCAGTGGTGAAGCCATAGGCCGCCAGCGCGAGTGCCGCGATGCCGGCAATGCGCGCGATTTTTCCCGGCGTGGGATCATCGAGCAGGTCGGCTTGCGGCTGCAGCAGGCGGCGGATCACGTATGGAGGTAAAACCGCCAACGTGAATCAGGGATGAATGGAGAGTGAAAAAGGGGTCCGCGGCTAGGGGGAACATTGCCTATGGGAAATGGCCCGCGCGATAGACGCGGCGCAGCCGCCTTTGGACTGCTGCGGTCATCCGCAGCTTTTGAGTGAAGGGTGCGGCGGGCTGCTTCGGCGGAGGGAAGCGGGCGTTTGGGATCGATGCGGTCTTTGAAGGGATGCGGGCTTGGCGATGCATTCGAGAGCTGCGGATGACCGCAGCAGTCCAAGGGCCTGCGGCTTTCATGGCGCGGAGGTGTCAGGGCGAAGCGGGAGCATGGGGTGCTCCGGGGTGCTCCGGGGATCTCCGACAGCTGTTAGAGCGGCTTCGACCGCACCCGTAGAGTGAGGACCACTTTGCGGACCACTGGCACACAAAAAAGCGCGGCTGCGGATTTCCCCGCAGCCGCGCTTGCTTGGCAAAGAGATCGGATAAGCTCAGTTCGCGATCGCGAGGTAGTCGGACACGCCCTGGTGATCCGGCGTCATCGCCTTGTCGCCGCGGTTCCAGTCCATCGGGCAGACTTCACCGAATTGCTCGAAGTGCTGGAGTGCATCCACGAGGCGCAGCGCCTCGCGGATCGAGCGGCCAAGCGGCATGTCATTGACGACCTGATGGCGGACGATGCCTTCCTTATCGATGAGGAAGAGGCCGCGATAGGCGACAAGCTCGCCGCGCACGACGAGGTTGCCGTTCTCATCGATGTCGTAGTCGCCGGCGAGGACGTCGTAGGAGTCGGAGATGGTCTTGTTCACATCGGCGACGAGCGGGTAGGTCACGCCCTCGATGCCACCCTTGGCCTTCGGCGTCTGGAGCCATGCCCAGTGGGAAAATTCGGAGTCGGTCGAGCAACCGACGACCGCGACGTTGCGGGACTCGAACTCGGCGAGTTCTTCCTGGAAGCGATGGAGCTCGGTCGGGCAGACGAAGGTGAAGTCCTTCGGGTAGAAGAAGAAGACCACGTACTTTTTGCCGAGGAATTGATCGAGGGAGAAGTCCTCGATGATGGCGTTTCCGGCGACGGCCTTGGCGGTGAATGACGGGGCTTTCTTACCTACGAGAACGGGCATGGTGGTGGGCGATTGGTTGGAGAGATTGAAATCCGGCGGGCCGGTAGCTGCCACCCGCACGGCGGGCAACCCTTTTTCAGGGAGCATCCGACGGACCAACCTTGATGCTAGAAGGAAATCCGCTGTCGGGCAATGCGTTGCAAACGCTCAGGGAACATCACTCTGCCTCGTCGTGGCCCCATCCACGAAACTCACCAAAAATCACGTCGCCCGTGGCCCTTGCTTCATCACTCAATTTGATGCCCGTCGGGTCATCCGGGTTCTCCCACTCAACTGACTCCTCATCGACAAAGAAGTCGATTTTCACCAACTCCATGAACTCCTCGGCTAGACCTTCATTCATCCGAATCATCGCCTCCTCAAGGGAAAGCGCGTGGATGTAACACCTGACTGCCGCACCTGCATATTCCTGCGGGGCGAGCTGGCATCCATCCAACGGCCTCACCTCGATGCATCCAACGAATGACCTGTTGTCTTTTGAGGCAGGCGACATGATATTTTCTATCATCTGATGAAGCGGAATGCCACCAAATCAATTCCGACCGCATCCTGGATGCGACTCGTCGGGAAAATGCCCCTTGAAGAACTTTGGACGATCGCGGGCCGGACCGGGCATGTCCGCCTCCGCCACCTGACGGGCAGTGAGGTGGAGTCCTTGTTGAAGACCTTTCCCGACCTGCGACTCGTGGAAGCCCAGCTCGCGGCGGAATTGAGATGGTATCCGCGGGGCGACTACGGGTTCTGGCGTCAGCACGCTCGCATTCATGCCGCGGAACCGGGCAACCAGCGTCCGCTGCATGATTTCCCGGACTCGATGTGCTATATCGTTTCCGAATGGGTCGAGACCGCGACGCAGGACCAGGTCTTACTGTTTGAACAATACCATTAGAGCCCTCCGACTCAGCCTTGCCCGGATTTTCGGAGATACTATGGTGCGGACGTGAGTAGCGTTCACGAAATCGAGGCCGCGGTGGAAAAGCTCTCCCGTTCCGAGCTTGCCGCTTTTCGCGACTGGTTCGACGGGTTCGACGCGGAGGCCTGGGACAAACAAATCGAGGCCGATGTGGCCGCAGGGCGGCTTGACGACTTGGCAGACGAAGCCATCCGCGACCTTCGGGAGGGCCGCTGATGGTGTCCCGTCCGCGTTTCAGGCCCAATTTCCGCCGCCGTGGTTTCGCGTGGCAAGCCCGCCGCTTCCCCCTTGCCTTTCTGGCGGGGATGGACCGTCATCCCCGCGGTCATGTCCGCACTGCTTTCCGCCAATGAACTCCGCCTTTCCTACGGCTACCAGACGCTGCTGGATGGCGTGACGCTTGCCGTTTCCGCCGGGGAGAAAGTCGGGCTGGTGGGGCGGAATGGCTGTGGCAAGACTTCCCTTCTGAAGATCCTGACCCGCTCGCAGCAGGCGGACTCCGGGGAGATCTCGCTGCGGCGGTCGTTGCGGATCGGCTATTTGCCGCAGGAGTTCGAGCTCGATCTGGAGTTGAGCGTGCAGGAAAACATCGCTGCCGGGGCCGCGGATGTGGTCGAGGCGATCCGCCGCTACGAGGAGGGCGATGGCTCGGAGGCGGAGCTGTCCGACTTGCTCCACCTGATCGATCACGCGGATGGCTGGAATCTCGATGCGCGGATCAAGGCGATGGCGACCGCACTGGGCACGCCGCCGCTGGAGGCGACCGTGGGTCCGCTGTCCGGGGGTGAGAAGCGCCGCGTGGCATTGTGCCGGTCGCTGGCATCGCAGCCTGACTTGCTTTTGTTAGACGAGCCGACGAACCACCTGGATGCCGACTCGATCCGCTGGCTGGAAGACTTCCTCAGGACCTATGCGGGCGCGGTGATCTTCGTGACGCACGATCGCTATTTCCTCGATGTGATCGCGACGCGCATCATCGAGATCGACAACGGCAAGGCGTATTCGCATCCGGGCAACTACACGGCGTATCTGGAATCGAAGGCGGTGCGCCAGCAGATCGCGGAGCAGACGGAGCGCCGCCGCCAGCGCTTCCTGCGCGAGGAGCTGGACTGGGTGCGCTCGGGAGTGAAGGCGCGCGGCACGAAGTCGCGGCATCGGATGGATCAATTCTACGAGATCGAGGGCATGGAGGCTCCGCCGGAGGAGCGCGAGATGGATCTTCTCATCCCACCGCCGCCGGAGCTGGGCAATACCGTGGTAGATCTGGAAAGCGCGGGCGTGAACGTGGGCACGGAGGCCTCCCCGCGCTGGCTCTTCCGCCATCTGAATCTCAAGCTGGAGGCTGGCCAGTGCACCGGCATCGTGGGTCGCAACGGCGTGGGCAAGACGACCCTGCTCAAGGTCTGCCTCGGCCAGATGGACCCGAGCGAGGGCACGGCGACCATCGGCAAGAAGGTGCGGATCAACTACATCGACCAGACCCGGATGGCGCTCGATGCCAAGGGTTCCCTGTTAGACGAGATTTCGGATGGGAATGAGAAGCTGCAATTCGGCGACCAGATGCTGGGCGCACGGGCTTACCTGCGGCGCTTCTTGTTCGATGACCGGCGGATCAATGAGCGTGTCGATTTGCTGTCCGGTGGCGAGCGCGCGCGACTGATGTTGGCGAAGGTGCTCAAGACCGGCGGCAATCTGCTGGTGCTGGACGAACCGACGAACGACCTCGATCTCCCATCGCTTCGGATGCTTGAGGAAGCGCTGGCGGACTTCGATGGCTCGGTGCTGGTGGTTTCGCACGATCGCTATTTCCTCGACCGCATCTGCGACCAGGTCATCGCGTTTGAGGATGGCGGCGTGAGGGTGCAGCCGGGGAACTACTCTTACTATCTGGAGAAGCGCCAGGCTCGCGAGCAGGTCGAGCGGATGCACGCACAGGCGGCGGCCCGCGATGCGGCGGCGCGGCAAAAGGCGGCGACGGCCCCTGCGACGACCAAGGCGCGCAAGCTGACCTTGGCAGAGCGAAACGAATTGGAAGGGATGGAAGAGACGCTTCTCAATGCGGAGGAGAAGGTCGCGCAATTGGAAGCGAAGCTGAGCGACCCGGAGTTCCAGAAGAACTACGAGGAGATCCCGGGGACCGTGGCGAAGCTGGATGAGGCAAAGGCGAAGGTGGCGCGGCTTTACAAGCGGTGGGAGGAGTTGGAGGCGTTGGGATAAAGTGGTCCGTCCACTCCGTGTGCGGCATCCGAAGCAAGGGGTGCCTCAAGAACACCCCATTTGGCTGGGCCAACGATCACAGCGCAGCGCTCTACGCCGCATCTCCCTGCCCCGCCCGGGCATGCCTGAGGCCTACAAAGGGGAGTCCGCTGCCGTTTTGGATTTGTGATCGAACGCGAAATGGGGGAAGACTTCCCCATTGCGATGAACTTTTCTCCAGATGAAGTCATCGAGCTCTTCAATCAAGCGCTGGAGCGCACCCCCGCCGAGCGCGCGGCGTGCCTGGACCAGGCATGTTCGGGCGACTCCGGCATGCGGCACCGGATGGAAGAGCTTTTGCGGGCACACGACAGCGCTGGCGCTTTCCTGCAGACCCCGGTGAGCCTGCTGCATGCCGCCGAGCCCATCGGCGAAGGCCCAGGCAAACGAGTCGGCCGGTACAAATTGATCCAGCAAATCGGGGAAGGCGGATGCGGCGTGGTCTTCCTCGCCGAGCAGGAGCAGCCGGTGCGCCGGGAGGTCGCCCTCAAGATCGTGAAGCCCGGCATGGATACCCGCAGCGTGATCGCGCGGTTCGAGTCCGAGCGCCAGGCGCTTGCCATGATGGAGCACCCGCACATCGCCCAGGTGTTCGACGCCGGCGCGACGGAAGCGGGCCGTCCCTACTTCGTCATGGAGTTGGTTCGTGGCGAAAGAATTACCGACTACTGCAATCATCGGAAAATGACGCTGAAGGAGCGGCTGAAGCTCTTCGTGCAGGTCTGCCATGCGGTCCAGCATGCGCACCAGAAGGGCATCATCCATCGCGACCTGAAACCGTCGAATATTCTGGTCAGCACGACCCAGGAGGGGGAGCCGTTGCCAAAGGTGATCGACTTCGGGATTGCGAAAGCGACGGCCGGCCAGCAGTTGACGGACAGGACCTTTTTCACGGCATTCGAGATGTTGGTGGGCACGCCGGCATACATGAGCCCCGAGCAGGCGGACCTGAAGAATTTGGACGTGGACACCCGCACCGACATCTACAGCCTGGGCGTGTTGCTCTACGAGCTGCTGACCGGCACGATGCCCTTCGAGGTTCGCGAGATCCAGAAGGCGGGGCTCGATGAAGTCCGCCGCGACATCCTCGACAAGCTGCCCGTGCGGCCCTCGATCCGTCTGAAAAGCCTGACCGCCGGGGGCCTCGGGACGTCGTCGCAGCAGCGGCATGTGGAAGCTCCGCGGCTGCCCCGGCTGATCCGGGGGGATCTCGATTGGATCGTGATGAAAACGCTCGAGAAGGACCGCTCGCGGCGCTATCCCACGGCCAACGCGCTGGCACTGGACGTGCAGCGCCACCTCGCGAACGAACCGGTCACCGCACGACCGCCCAGCAGGCTCTATCAGGTCGGCAAGCTGGTGGCCCGCAACCGGCTGCTGGTCGGGAGTCTCGCGGTGATCGCGCTCCTGCTGGTGACGAGCCTCGCCACCGTGTCGCTCTCGCTGGCGAGGGAACGGACGGCTCGCGAGCAGGCGGAAAGCGAGAGAACCAAGGCCAAGGAGGAAGAAAAGAAGACGAGCCGGGCGAACGAGGTGCTTGGCGAGATGCTGAGCAGCGTGGCCCCTTCGATGGCGCTGGGGAGGGACACCACGATACTGCGCGAGCTTCTCGACCGGACCGACGGGGAGATCTCGAAGAATCTGAAGGACCAGCCCGAGGTGGAGGCCAAGCTGAGGATGCTGCTGGGGAATTCCTATTTCGAGATCCGGGACATCGGGTCTGCCGAACGAATGCTGCGGCGGGCGCTGGAAATCTATGAAGCCTCGGACCGCCCGAAGCGCCTTGAGACCGCAAGCGCGAAAAGTGCCTTGGGTTACATCTCCCTGAGCAACGGCGACCTCGAGGAAGCCGAAGCATATTTCAAGTCGGCGGATGAACTCTGGCGGGAATTCGGTCCGAAGGGTAAAGAGGGAGAGATCCGCACGATGGAGTACCTCGCCATCATGCGGTCGCGCCAAGGTCGGAACGAGGAGGCTGAGTCCCTCATGCGGCGTGTTTACGAATCGCGTCGAACCCGCAATTCCCCGGAGGATCTCGAACTCATCAATACATTGACCAGCTTGGGCCTCGTCCTGCATGGCGCTGGAAAATATGCCGAAGCGGAGAGCAGCTATCGCGAGGCTCTCCAGATGATGCACCGCAAGCATGGCGCCGAACACCCAATCCAATTGGGAACGATGATGAACCTCGCCAAGGTGACCTCCGCACAGGGCAAGGCCGATGAGGAAAAGGGTTTCCTGCGAGAAGCCGTGGCCCTCTACCGGAAGCGCTTCCACCCGGATCATCCCGGCCGCTTGGAGGCGACGCTCAAGCTGGCGGAAGTGCACCGGAAGGCAGGCGACCTCGCCAGCGCGGAGCCCTTGTATCGCGAAGTCATCGAGAACGGCAGCGGCAAGGACGATGCCAGGCCGACATCCGCCAATGCATCGCTTTCCCTGGTCCAAGCGCTGTTAGCGAAGAAAATGACCGGTGAGGCGAAGACCGTGCTCGATCAGGCACTCACCGCGGAGTTCATGGCGACTCCGGCATGCATCCCGCTGCTGGAAACACGGGCGAGCCTGCTGGCTCGAGCCGGGCGCTGGAAGGAAGCCGTGGCGGATGCCGCCAAGCTGGTCGAGATGCAGCCGGATAACCACGAGCGCTATCACAAGCTGGCGCCGCTGCTGGTCGCCGCGGGAGATCACGAAGCCTACCGGCATCTGTGCCCGGAGATCGTTGTTCGATTTGCCGCGACCACGAATGCCCGCATCGCCGACCGCATGGCGAAGGACTGCCTGATCCTGCCAGGCGCGGTGGAGGACCTGGCACCCGTCGGCCGCATGGCGGATCTCGCGCTGAAAGGCGGCGGAAACGATGTCGCGCTGCCCTTCTTCCAAGTGTGCAAGGCCCTGGCGGATCTCCGCCAAGGGAACTTCGCCGCCGCAGCCGATCTCGCCGGGAAGGCAGTGCCATCCTCTTTCAAGGAAGCGGAAGTGGAGGCATTGGCGGTGGGGGCAATGGCCTTGCAGCGGATGAACCAGCCGGAAGAAGCGAAGAGGCTGCTAGCGCAGGGCACCACCACCTTTGAGACGAAGCTGTCGAAGCTGGAATCAGGCGAGTTGCGGGGAAACTGGGAGGACTGGGTGATCGCGCGTGCGCTGCTGGAGGAAGCACGGGCCCTGATCGACGGCGGATCTCCAAAGTAGCGGCCCGGCTCAGCGAGGGATTGCGTTCAACCGCTGGCATGGCTAAAGCAATGACGAGCCGCATCCATGAGCGATTTCACCGTGATGTTAAGCGCCGTCCAGGAAGGACGTCCCCAGGCGGCAGAGGAATTGCTGCGGGCGGTGTATGACGAGCTCCGCAAGCTCGCCGCGTACCGCATGGCACAGCAGCCCCCGGGGCAGACGTTGCAACCGACCGCCCTCGTCCACGAGGCATGGCTGAAACTGGTGGGATCCAATCAGCCCAGCTTCGAAGACCGCGGACACTTCTTCGCGGCCGCGGCCGAGGCGATGCGCCACATCCTGATCGACCGTGCCCGCCGCAAGCTGACCCGGCGGCACGGGGGGAATCTGGAGCGGGTGGATGCGGATGAGTTCGAGCTCGTTGCCCCGATGACAGACCAGCAGTTGCTGGATCTGCACGAGGCCCTGGATCGCTTTACCGGGATGCACCCGGTCCAGGCGCAGGTGGTGAAGCTGCGCTTCTTCGTGGGGATGAATCACGAGGAGATCGCTCAGCTCCTCGGGATCTCGGTTTCCACGGTGAAAAACTACTGGAACTACTCCCGCGCCTGGCTTTACCGGGACCTCGGGGAAGAAATCTGAGCGCCACGCCCGCGGGCGGCGGTTCGTTCGTTCGCTCGCGCATGTCGCGGCTTGAAGTCCTTCCACGGGAAGCAAGCGCGCCGCCGATTCTCCGTGAAGCAATGCGAGGAGGTTCATCGGTCCTGGATTTCGAGCCGGGCCTCCAGCTCCGCGATGCGCGCCTTGAGCACGCTCACGGCCTCCCCGACTTCAGCCGCCGTGAATCTCGGGGTGATGTACTTGGGGCAGTTCCAGTCGAAGCTGACGACCCTGACGCGGACGATGCGCTCGGTGATCTTGTGGACATCCGCATCGGCAATTTCCCCCACGAGAGCCGCATGATCGCGCGCGTCGAGGACTTCGGCATGGCCGTAGATCTTCAGTCGCGTGCGCCGCGGGTAGTCCATGAAGAACAAGCACACGCGATCATTGGCGGCGACGTTCCCCGTCGTGAGCATCTGGCGGTTACCCTTGTAGTCGGCGAAAGCGAGGCTGGCCGGATCCGTAACCTTTACAAAGCCCGCCGCACCGCCGCGGTGCTGCATGTAAGGCCATCCGGTTTCGCTGACGCTTGCCATGTAAAAACTGTCACGCGATTCGATGAACGCCTGCTCCTCCGGCCCGAGCGGATCGTCGGCCGCAGCAGGCGGAAGGATCTGCGAGCGCCCGAAGTAATGCTGCTGGGCGGCCAGCACCGAGGGAGTGAAGGCGAGATCGAGGAAACGGTGAGCCATCGCGATCCTGTGGAGACTTCTACTTCCCGGTGTGTTTGTCGAGAAATCCCCGGATCAATCGGGCAATCTCCGCCCCGTCCTCCTCCAAGGCAAAGTGACCGGTGTCGAAAAGGTGGAAGTCCACGTTCTTCAAGTCGCGCTTGTAGGGATGAGCCCCCGCCGCAGGGAAGATCTGGTCGTTCTTGCCCCACACGATCAGCGTCGGCGGCTGGTGCTTGCGGAAGTACTCCTGCCACTTCGGGTAGAGCGGCGGGTTGCTCCCGTAGCTGTGGAAAAGGGCAAGCTGGATCTCCTGGTTGCCGGGCCGGTCGAGCAGCGGCTGAACGTGGCCCCAGGTATCGGGACTGATTGCTTCGGGATTGCGAACGCCGGTGGTGTATTGCCACTTCGTTCCATCGATCGTCAGCAGCGGTCGCAGCTTGTCACCGTTCTCCTCGCTACGCTCTTTCCAGTAGGCTCTGACGGGCTTCCAGAAATCGTTGTCGATGCCTTCCTCATACGCATTGCCATTCTGGATGATGAGCGTCCGGACGCGCCCCGGATGTTTCGCGGCCAGGCGGAATCCAACCGGCGCGCCATAGTCCATCAGGTAGATGGAGTATTCCTTCAGACCGATCTGCTCCGTGAGCTTCTCGACGACGTTCGCGAGATTGTCGAAGGTGTAGTCGAATTCAGCCACGGATGGAGCCGAGCTGTAGCCGTAGCCCGGATAGTCCGGAGCGACGACGTGGTACTTGTCGGCCAGGGCGGGAATCAGATTCCGGAACATGTGGGAGGATGTCGGAAAGCCGTGCAACAGGAGCACGGCGGGCGCCTCCCTCGGACCGGCCTCGCGGTAGAAGATGTCGAGGCCGTCGATCTTCACCGTGCGATGCAGGACCTGGGACGGATTCGGCTCGGATCCGGAAGATACGGGCGTGGCGATAGCGGCCAGGGCGGCAAAGGCCAGCCTGCACAGAAGTTTGGTTTTCATGGGAATGATTCGTTTCGTACGTTGGATCGCGGTTACTAGGATTGCAGTAGTAAAATCATCTTCTCGGCGACACCCTTGGCGGATGCAGGGTTCTGGCCGGTGACCAGCCTCCCATCGGCGATGCTGAAGTCACCCCACGGTACGGTTTTGTGGAAGATGGCACCCTGGATCCTCAGCGCGGTTTCCAGCTCGAATGGCACGTCGGCTTTCGCGTAGTTCTCCTCCTCCTCGTTGGTGAAGGAAGAGACGTTCTTCCCTTCGAGGAGGAAGGTGCCGTCGCTCAGCTTCACGTTCAGCAACGATACGGGTCCGTGGCAGACGGCGCCCACGACTGCGCCGCGCTCCCAGGTTTCCTTGATCACCTTCTTGAGGAGCGGATCCTCCGGCATATCGACCATCGGCGCGAGGCCGCCGGGCATGAAGATGGCCTCGTAGCCGCTGGCATCCACGTCGGACAGCTTCTTCGCCTTCTGCATGTCGGCCCAGCCCTTCCCGATGAGAAAGGCGAGATTGTCAGGATCGTCGGCCAGATTGAGCGCGTCCAGATACGGGGTGTCGCCGCTCAAGCTGGCGAAGTCGATCTGGTAACCGGCCCCCGCGAGTTCGGCATACGGATGCGCCACTTCGGGCAGGAAATTGCCGGTCCTCCGGTTGTTAGGCCCGATGGAATTGGCGTTGGACACGATGAATAGTATTTTCTTGGACATGGCAGACTGGGTCGTTGGGGGTTGAAAAAAAATGCGGCTTACAGCAGGACCTTGACCGCGATCACCTCGCGGCTCTCGAGGTGGGGGATGATGCCGGCCGCTACGATCCTCTGGTAGTGGTCGGACTTGCGGTGGGCTTCGACGGCGTCAGCGTCGGCGTAGCGCTCGTGAAGGACGAGCTGACCGGGATCACTCTCATTCTGGTAGATCACGTAAGACAGGTTGCCTTCCTCGTTCCGGGTCTTCTCGGCGAGCTCGGGAAGCATGGCGAGGACGCGCGGAATCTCCTGCTCCTTGATCTTCCATTTCACGATGAGTTGCTTGGCCATGGATCGGTCAGATTTGGTGGTTCGGCGGCTCCGGGCGAATGGCCGCTACCAGGTTAAGCGAGATTTCGCGGAAGAATGGCCAAGCGGGACGCGAATAATCTCCGGCGATCCCATGGCACCCGGTGCGGCGGGCTACTTCACACCGCTCTTCGTGGCATCCAGGATGACTTCCACCGAGAGCTTGAGGTCGCTGTTGCCTAGCTTCCTGTATTCCATGGCTCCGGTTTCTTCTTGGTTTGAATCCGCCTCTGATCACTTCCCTCCATCGCGGATGAGCGGGGCGAACTCGATCAGCGTGTGAAGCCCGTCCTGGAAAGGCTGCGTCTTGCTTTTCGCCTGCAGGTATTCGACCACCGGTTTCGTGGCGGGGAATTCCAGATGCGCGGCGAAAGCTTCGTCGCTCCGGAACTTTTCAAAGGTCACGAACTTCGTGTCGTCGTTCCCGATCTGCGATAGCTGGTAGGTGACCACACCCGGTTGCCCCCGGAACGCTGGCATCGCGGCGTGATACGTTGTCTTGAACTCGTCCTGCGTCCCCTCCCTCGAATCGACAAACAGCATGATGGTGATCGGCCTGTCACCGCTCCCCGGCGCGCGTCGCCAGTGCTCCTTCGAGAGAGGCTCCAGGTCTGTCACATGATGCGTCTCGGCCGGTTTTGCCAGGGCCCCGGCTTTCAGAGCTTCGATCGCGATTGCTTGCGGGCTCTGCTGGAAGCGATCCAGTTCGCTCCGGTTCTTCCACCGCTCGATCAGCCACAGCACGTCCCGCTCTTCCCGTTCGTGATAGGCTTCCGCCTGAATGTTGCCTCCATCCTCCAGGGCTTCGGACACATACCCGGACAGCGCTTTTTGAAACGCTTCCCGGGCATCCGGCTTCACGTCATAGCGGACGAGTCTTCCGGCCACATCACGGTGACCAAGCTGCTCTAGCAGCGCTTTCCCGACGCTTCCCGCGGATTGAGGATTCTGCCCGGTCACCACCCGCTGATCGCTGGCCACATGGGGCTGCCAGGGATCGGCTTTCTCGAAGATCGCTCCCCGCTCGATCAGCTTGGACTCTAGCAGGAATGGAACCACCCGGTCCAGCTTGACCGCGGCTTCCTCTTCATTGGTGAAGGCGCTGACCTTCTTGCCATCGACGAGATACTCGCCGCTGCTGAGCTTGACGTTCACCAATCCCGCCGGGCCGTGGCACACCGCGCTGACGACTCCACCGCTCTCGTAGATCTTCGCCGCGATCGCCGCCAGACCAGCGTTGTCGGCGAAATCCCACATCGATCCGTGACCACCGGCATAGTGGATCGCAGCGTAGTCCTCGGGATGCACGTCCGATGGCTTCAGGGTGCTTTCGATCTCGCGCCGGCAAGTGGCATCGCTCCAGAACCGATGGTTCACCGGGTCATCTAGATCAAGACCCTCCACCGGTGCCTTGCCGCCTTTGGGGCTTACGAAGTCGATGTCATATCCGGCATCTTTCAAGATCGCCCACGGGTGGGATACTTCGGACAAATAGAAACCGGTTCTCTCGCCGGTGTTTCCTTTTTGATCGTGGCTCGTGACCACGAATAAAACCTTCCTCTTCACGGTGTCCGCATCCTGGGCTCTCACCGGCAGGCCACCCGACAGAAGCAGGGCCATCACGATCCCGGCGGCCTTCCGCAGCAAGGCCGCAAGGCTGTGGCGCAAGCCGAATCTCCTGAAAAGGAATAGGAGTAGCATCACGGTCATCGGTTTGGGTCCGGTTGGGGTTGAATGTTCCGTGCGCAATCAGCGGGCGATCAGCCAGTCCTTCACCGCGATTGAGAAATCGGCGACGTCGATCGGATGTCGGCTGGTGATCAGGTTGCCATCGGTCACCACCGGCTGCTCCAGCACCTCGCCACCCGCATTCTTGAGATCCACCTGGATGTTCCAGTACCCGGTCAGCTTCTTGCCCTTGAGGATGTCAGCCGAAGCGAGCACCACCGGCGCGTGGCAGATGGCGGCGATGAGCTTGCCGGTCTTGTTGAACTCCCGGATGAAACGAATGACGTCCTTGTCGTAGCGGAGGTTGTCCGGGTTCCACGCCCCGCCGGGGATAAAGATCGCATCGTATTCATCCACTCGGATCTGGTCGGCAGTGCGGTCCACTTTCAGCCAGCCCACCGGATTGAGATACTGGATGGCCATGATGTGGTCCTTCGCCATCTCCGGCGTGCTGAGGCCGTAGCGCGCGGGGGCCGGGGTGAATTTCGGGGCCACGATGTCCACTTGGGCTCCGAGAGCCCGGAAATACCAGGCGGGGCCGGTGAGCTCGATTTCCTCGAAGCCGTCGGAGGCCAGCACGGCGATTCGCTTTCCTTTCAGCAGCGTCGCTTCCTCTTTCTTCACCGGAGTGAGGAAGAAAGCCTTCAACGCCTCGTTGCCCGGAGCACTGAGGAATTGGGCTACCGGCAGCGACGCGACCGCCGGCTTCGTCGTGAGCTGGTTGATGACCTCTAGCTCGTGGGCGCTGTGGGTCTGGGCGTGCGCATGGAACGCGGAGATGATGCTGAGAGTAGCGCTAGCCAGGATTGGGGTAGGAAGTTTCATGGTGTTGCAGGGTTCGCCGCCTCGTTCATGGAAAACGGCAGTTCAGCCCAGCAAACGAGATTCCCGGGAGAAAAGGACAGCCCCCCGAAAAAAAATCGCATGAATGAATTCGGGGCCTTCCTTAGAAAGCCCGCTCGCTCGCGGCATCCGGATCCTGCCGCTCATCGATCATCCTCCGACTTCCATCGGCAGATGGATGAGCCGGCCCCTTGATCGGCTCGACATCACTTCCCGAACAATGCCTCGCGCAGCAGCGGCTTCCCCTGCTCCGCATCCCAGTAGCCGAAGCCGGCTTTCCAGTCCCACATGGCCCATGGGATGCCGCGCTTCTCGGCGGCGAGGCGGAAGTCGCGGATGTAGCGGGTGCGGCTGGCGGCGTCGGCCTCCTTGAAGCAGCCGAACTCGCCGATGTGGATGGCCCGGCCGAAGTGCTTCGACCACGCGGTGGCATCGTCTAACAAAAGTTCAAAGGTGGCGGCGGTGCAGGGATTGTCGGTGCCCTTGCGGGTATTGTAGGCATCGAGCCACGAGACGAGGCCGGCGTTTTCCTTCAGAGAATCCGGCACCGCGACGGGTGTGGCCGGTGGCCCCGGGTACGAGATTCCTCGTAGATCCTGGAAGCCGACCCAGCCGGCACGCTGGTGGGTAAACTGGAAGGGCTCGTAACTGTGGATGCTGGTGATGATGCGGTCATCGCCATCCGGCAGAAAATAGCGATCGAGTCCCGGGACGGACGCCCACTGCGGCGGATTCACCAGGATGATGCGCTGCGGATTGACCGAGCGGATCGCGGCAATGGCTTGGGCGTGGACTCTTGTTAGAGTGTCGTGATCGAGCGCGCCGTTCGGTTCATTGAGCAGTTCCAGGTAGAGTTCCGGGGGCCAGCTTTTGAAGTGGGTGGTGATGGTCTTCCAGCCGGCGGCGAAGGCGGCGCGATTCGCCTCGGGCTCCTTCACCAGTGCCTCGTAGTGGTGCCAGTTAAGGAGGACGATGAGCTTGCGTTCGATGGCGCGCGTCAGCACCGGTTCGAGCTCGGCGAGCAGGGCGGGCTTGATCGCGCCATTCTCCAGATGGAAATGCCACGCGACCGGCACGCGGATGTGATCGAAGCCCTGGTCCGCGACGAGATCGACGTCCTTGCTGTCGTACTTGATGCCCCAGGTGCCGGGCTCGGCTTCCCAGCCATTACCGAAGTTCACGCCGCGCTTGAGCTTGGCAGCCGCGCGATGGGCGGGTGTGTCCGCGGACAAAATCCTCGGAGCCTTGAAGTCCGGCGTGGTCGCGGCACGTGTGTGAATGGTCAGGGTCACCGGCACCCCGGCCTTCACCTCCAGCTTCGTCACCAGCGGACGCCCATGCCATGACGCGGCGACGCGCTTGCCCTTCACGGCTTCGCGGCCGGCAAGCGGCCATGCGGAGGCAGCGGGATAGGGGCGCCATGGTGAATCCCAGCCGGCGGGCTTGCCTTCAGCTTCTTCCTCGAAGCTGCCGTTAGAGAGTGCCGCGCCCTTTGCGGATAGATCGTCCCAGAGGACTTCCATCTGGCGCAGCACGCCGGGCCGCGCTTCGCCCCACGGGCCATTCAGATCGAGCTCCAGCGTGCCATCGTGCGACGGCGTGAACTTCACCACGACTTCCTTCCACTTCCACCACGTGATCGGAAACGTGATGTCAGTGAGCCGCGCCCGCTTCTCCGGTGTCTCCTCATAGTTGCCCGGAAGGCATTCGCCGATGGAAACGGAGGCCTCCTTCAAGGGTGCGGCCTCAGCCGGGACGCGGAGAAAGAGGCGCGCTTGTGCGGGTTGGAACGGGACGAATTCCTCCGCGGCGAGGGGCGCGATGAGGGCCAGGGAAAGAATGAGGCGGGAGAGCATTGGGGGCGATACGGGGAAGATGGCGGAGGGCTGTCTGGGAATGTTCGTGGCCGCCATCTTATCGCGCCCTTTTGGGGCGCCCGTTGTGGGTGACGGTGAACCCGGGGCAGCGCCGCGCTTGGCCCGGGCTGAGGGATTTCGCCCCGTTGGGGCTTAAGGAGCGTGGAAATTCTGTCACGCCGTGTCGACGGGATGTCGACACTCCTTATGGGCGGTCACGCCAGCTTCGTGGCGAGCGAGATGACGTCCCGGATGACGCCGCGGACGGACTTCAGGGCGGAGTCGTCGGTGAGCTTGCCGCTCTCGTCAAACTTATCCGGGGCACCGCTGAGGGCGAATTGCTTCGGCACAACGAGCACGCCGATGTTTCCGAGGATCGAGCGGAGGTGAACCAGGGCACGCAGTCCACCGAGCGCGCCGGGCGAGGCGGAGAGCAGGCCGGCGACCTTGCCGCGATAGGCGGAGAGCGATGGCTCGTCGTCCGTTTCGGTGCGGCTCACCCAGTCGATGAAGTTCTTCATCAGCGGGGTGATCGAGGAGTTGTATTCGGGTGAGACGAAGACGATGGCATCGGCGGCGGTGAACTTCGCCTTCAGTTCCTTTGCAGCAGGCGGCAAGCCTTCGGCGTCTTCGAGGTCCTGATTGAAGAGCGGCAGCTCATAGTCATTCGAGTCGATGAGTTCGACCTCTGCGCCGGCTTCGGTGGCGAGTTGCGCGGCCACTGCGGCGAGCTTGCAATTGACGGACCCGCGGCGGGCACTGCCCGGGAGAATGAGGAGCTTCGGCATGCCGCAAGCTAGCCCAGACCCGGACGAGGGAAAGCGCGGCGTTTCCCGGAAATGATCGACCCCTACTTGCCGACCACCGGCAGGCGCAGGAGCAGGTCCAGATTGTAGCGGAGGCCTGCGGAAAGCGCGGCGACATCGATCGGCTCGGGGCCGTAGATCCTCGCCAGCAGGTCACGCTTCCGCGTGTCCTTCTCGGCCGCTGCCTGGGCGACCTGCGATTCGAAGGCCTCGAAAAGCTGCTGCTTCATCTCCGCCACCGGTTCGAAGGACGGAGCCGGCTGGCTCTCGACGGCGGCAGGAGCATCAGGCCGCGAGACAAGTCCGGTATCGACCTTCTTCCCGCGCGGCTTGCCCGTGATGCGGAATGACTGCGCTCGGCCGTCGGGAGCGAAGGCGACTTCGAGATCGAGTGGCACCTCGGCCCACGAATTCGCCTGGTGGAGGACGGTGATGCGCACCGTTTCACCGCCGTCTTGGGACTGGGTCACTACCGGCTTGGTCGTGCGGTAGCGCTGGCCATCGAGCGAATAGCGGGCGGACCCATCGCGCGTCCAGCCATTGAGCCGGGCACCAAATGCCTGCTCATCAAAGGCAGCGGCGGAGGCGGAGAGGATGAGGGAAAGGAGAAGGACTTTCACAGCAGGAAGTTGGGTCAGAAGGAAAGCCGGGCACCCGAGTGCCAGATCCACGCATCGGTATCGAAGCCCGCGCCTTGCTGATCCTTCAGCAGCACGTGTTCGATACCATTCATGATGACGAGCTCGTCCTTATAGAGGTGAAGGTTCGCTCCCAGATAGAAGGAATGATACTCGTCCCCCACGAATACGGGGCTCGAGTCGAAGTAGGGATCGGAGCTCACCCCCATGCCACCCACGAGACCGGCCGGATCGTCGGTATCCGCGTAATGGTAGCGGCCCACGATGCGCAAGGTGCCGGGCAGCGCCCAGTAGCTCGGCGTGAGCGAGACGCCCCAGGCATTGGTGTTGCCATTGGCGAGGATGAAGTCACCGCTGAAGCCGAGGTTCCCTTGCTCGACCTCGATGCCCGTCGAAATCAGGTGGCGGAAGGCGGGATTCCTCGCGATGAGCTGGTTGCCATTGGACGAACGGCGGCCGGCCACGTTGTAGCGCGGGATGGCCGGGCTGCTCTCATTGTCGAAATTGTAGATGTAGTCTAGATGCCAGCGGCTTCGGACGGGTCCACCGCTTTCCCCCCGGGTCACCGTTTCGTAGGCGAGGTTGGCAAGCAGGAAGCCGTCGCCCTCGATCCCACCGATATTGGAGTCGTTGTCGGAGGAGAACCAACCGAGCCCCCAGTCCCAGCGGTCGGTGTCCTGGCCGACCATCAGGCCGAGAGTGCTGGCCGGCGCGACCATGTTCGTCAGGAAGGAGCGCTCCGGCGTCAGCAGATGCTGCGGCTCGGTGCGGTACTCCGCGGTGAAGCCGGGACGCATCTTCCCGTAGCTGACAAAGGCATTGTCGAGAAAGCGCGTGGTGCCCTTGAAGCGCTCGATCCCGTTGTAGTTCGAGTCGCCGGCGAATTCGGCCACCGCTTCGATCTCGGTATTCCGGAAGGCGCGCAGCCGGGCTCCCAGCCGTGCGCGGCGGGTGCGGGTGCCATCGAGATCGACCTCCCTTCCGCCTTCCGGCGTGGCCTGGCCCCAGGCACCGCTCCAGTGAAACAGTCCGCTGATGGCAAGCTGCTGCACCCAGGGATTCGACGGATCTTCAAACAGGACGGCACGCGACCATACGGGATCGAGCGGACTCGGTGCCCACTCGTCGGAGAGCATGGTGACCTCCTCGGCCACCGCATCCTCCGCGGCGGGGGGCAGCGGCACGTCGGCGGCTTCCTTCCTGCCTTCGAGCACGTCGAGCGCGTCATTGGCATGGGCAGACGCCATCAGGAGAAGGGTTGCTCCAAGATGCAAGGCGTGCATGGGATTCATCGGGGAAAGGTTGCGCGACATGGCTTCCAGTCTTGTGTCTTGAGTCTTCAAGTCTTGCGTCTTCACTTGGCTTCCGCGCGCTCCTTGGCCTCGCGCTCCTTGCGGAGGGTTTCGCGGTCGGCGGCGCGTTTCACGCGGCTGATGTATTGCTCCAGGCTGGCTTTGTCGCCGGGCTTTAGGGAAAGGGCGCGCTCCAGATAGGGGAGGCCCTCGACATACTGTTTCTCCCGTATCAGCAACTGCCCGAGTCCTAGGTTCGCCTGATAGGCCACGTCCGGTTTCTCCAGCGCGAGCTTGAAGTGGGACTTGGCCTCGCCGAGCTGGGTCGTGCGTTTGGCTTCGTCCTCCTCGTTCTTTGCAATCGCGTCGTAGTTCTTCGCAAGCTCCAGCAGCACCTCGGCGTTGCCGGGATCGCGGGCGAACAGGTCGCGGAGGAGATCGCCTACCTTGCCTCGCTCACCGGCGCTCTGGGCAATGCGAACGCGCACCAGATCGAGGTCGAAGTGATCCTTCGAACTCAGCGTGGAAACCGTCGCCACCTTGTTGACGAAAGCCTCGGCCTTCTCAGGATAGCCGTAGTCGTTCAGGATGCGGGCGGACTTCAGGGCGCGAGGGACGTCGAGCTTGGGCGACTTCTCGATCGCATCCAGATAGGCGAAGAGGGCGAGCTGCGCCTCGCCTTGCTCCATGTAGAGATTGCCGAGCAGGTTGAGCTCGCTCTCGGTGGCGAGGCCCTTTAACCGCAGCACTTCCAAGTTTACCGCGGCATCGATCTTCTTGTCCTGGCCGATCAGCGCGTTCGCCTGCTGGAGCCAGAGCTGGCGGTCCTCGGGATTCTCCGCGATCAGGGTGTCGAGCATGCTAGTCGCTTCGGCGAGCCGGTCCTGCTGCATCAGCGCCTGGGTGAGACCGACCTTCCAGTCACGGTTCTTCGGGTCGAGCAGGTAGGCCTGGCGGTAGGCGTTCTCGGCCGCGAGGGCGTTCTTCTGCTGGAGATAGCAGTAGCCGAGCATGCCGTAGGTGCGCGGGCTGCTCTCGCCGAGTTCGACGGCCTTCTGGAGCACCGGCAGCGCTTCCTCCAGCTTGTTCTGGGAAATGTAGAGATACCCGAGATTCGTGTGCGCGCGACGGAAGCGCGGGAAGCGGCGGATCGCCTCGAGGAAGGCCCGGCGCGCTTCATCCGGGCGGTCGGAGGAGAAGTAGAGATTGCCCAGCACGAAGACCATCGTCGCACTGATGTCGCCCGGCTTCTTCTCCGGATCGGTCGGGGCCTCCACCTCCTTGATGAAGCGCACGATCTCCTGCTCGGCCGCCTTGAACTGGCTCTGGCCGAACAGTTCCTGGACCTTGGAAAGCAGCGCCTGCTCATCGGCCGAAACTTTGGGCTCAATGTCGGAAAGGATGCCGTAGCTGCCGACGAACTCCTTCACGAACTTCGGATCGCGGAACAGGATCGGCGGCGCGGTGATCGATTCGGCCTGCGCTGCGGCCCCCATGAGTGCGGCGAACACGGTGATCGCCATGTGCCGCCACCCCGGTCTTGTGTCTAGAGTCTTCAAGTCTTGCGTCTCCTGTTAGCTTTTCTTCACTTCGAAGTTGAATGGCACCACGCAGCTCGCGCGGACATTGCGCCCGCCCTTTTGGGCCGGCTTGAATTTCCATTTCGACACTGCCGCCACAGCGGCCTTGTCGAGTTCCGGATGGGCCGATTGCTTGATCGAGGAAGAGACCACCTTGCCGGTTTCATCCACCACGCAGGCTACCAGCACCTTGCCGCCGATTCCCTTGCTGAGCAGCGTGCTCGGGTAGTTCGGCTGGATCTTGCTGACCGGCGTCGGCGGGGCATCGACATCATCCATCATGCCCCCTCCCCCGCCATTTCCACCGCCGCCACGGCGGCCGCCGATGCGAGGTACGCTCACGACAAAGCTCCCGGTGCCCGGGCCCGAGGCTAGGTCCGCCGCATCGAGTCCCAGGTCGATGTCATCGGAAGGCTCATCCGACATCTCCTCGGGCGCATCCGCCTCGGCAATATCCTCGGACTCATCCATTTCTTCCGGCTCGGAAAGGTTCTCCGGTTCCACTGGTGGCGGCGGAGGAGGAGGTGGAGGAGGCGGGCTGAGATCGACGATCACGATCTCTTCCTTGGATTCCTCCTTCTTCCCGCCCCGCAGCACGAACGATGCGATCCCCCCGACCACGACGATGCCGAGCAAGATGGCAATCAGCTTGCGATGCTGGCTCTTCGGCTTCGGGGGCTGGCGGCGGGCGGTCATTTACTGCGGCTTCTGCGTGGCCAGACCGATCTTGTCGATGCCCAGGCGGCCGAGGACATTGAGCACATCGGTCACCTCGCGATAACGTGCGGCGGTGTCGCCGCGCACCACCACCGGAATGTCGGTCACGGTTGCCTTCATCGCGGTGAGCTTGGTCTCGAGCTCATCCAGCGTGACCGGCGTCGTGTTGAGCTGGATCTTGCCCTCCGCATCCACGGTGATGGCCTGGATCTTCGGGACGCTGAGATTCTTGGAGGCGCTCTTGGAAGCCTTCGGCAGCTCCACCTTCATCCCCTGCACGCCAGCGGCGGTCATCACGATGAAAATGAGGAGCAGCACCAGGTAGAGGTCCACCATCGGCGTGACGTTGATGTCGTCAGGTGTCTTGTCGTCTGCGGAAGCCATGGCGTTTTATTCGATGGAGCGCGAAACCGCGCCGGAGTTTTCGGACCCTTGATAGAACTCGGCCATCTTCGCGACGAACTCGTCGATGAAGACGTGCATCTCGGCGACCATGTCCTTGATCCGCGTATTGAGATAGGAATAGACGAACAGCGCAGGAATCGCGACGACCAGACCGGCCACGGTCGCGAGAAGCGCGGAGGCAATCCCGGGCGCGATCGAGTTCACATCCACTTCCCCGGACTTCGCGATGATCGCGAAGGTGATCATCACCCCGACGACGGTGCCCAGCAGGCCGACATAGGGGCCACCGGCGATGCTGATCGTGAGGTAAACGAGGCCGTTGGTGAGCTTGTGCTGCACCCGCACCAGGCCGGCATCGAGCGCCGCGCGGATCGCCTGGATCGAGCGGCCGGTGAGGCCCTTCCGGTGGGTGCGGTCCTGCGCAAGCCGGTGGCGGATTTCCTCCGACCCGATGTGATAGATATCGAAGAAAGGCGATTTCTCGAGGAGCGCCTGCATGGACGCGTCGGCATTCCCGCCGAAGCTCTTCACACTGGCTTCGTTGGCGTGATCCAGCGCGGTGAGGTCCGAGGAAAGGAGATGCCACTGGCGCAGGAACTCCGCGTTCCCCTTCTGGACGGAGTTCAGGTAGAAGAATTTCCGCGCGGCGACGGTCCAGCCGACCGCGATCATCAGCACGCAGATGCCGATGGCGATCCAGCCGTCGAACATCATGTTCTTCGCGATGTCGCCGAAGAGCATCACGTGTTCCATCGCGCCGCCATGGGTCTTGCCGCCGCTCTTCAGCGCCTGTTCGATGGCACGGCCCCCGGTGGCGTCGAGCGGGACATTGCCTTCGCCGGTTTCGATGGCCTTGGCGATGGTGCCGTTGGTGTCGGCCAGAGGAACGATGGAGGCCAGGTTCGCGCCGGTGTCGGCAAGCGAGGCGACACCTTCGAAGGCCTTGTCCGCGGAGGCGAAAAGAACCGCGGGGCCGGCGAGAAACAGCTTGCCCTCGATCGCCTGGCCGGCCCTGCCGAGCGCCTTGCCGTCGAACTTGCTACCGCCAGCGAGAGCGGACAGGCGCTTGAGGCCGATGTCCAGGATCTTGAAGCGCTCGGTCACCTCGGCCCGCGGATCCTGAGCGGACGCGGTGGCCTTTTGGTCGAGGCCTTCGATCTCGGTGCGGTAGAGTTGGTGCTCCGCAGGATGCAGGCGGGAGACGATGGCCTTTCCATACTGGTTGAGCACTCCGGATGCGTAGATCACATCGGCCTTCCGGGTCTCCACCTCGCGCTCGAGCGTGCGGATCCTGGAGGTGCGCAATTCCTCGTCGCGCTCCAGTGTGCGGAGTTCCTTCGACAGCGAGACGACCTGGTCGTCCAGCTTGTTGACCTCGCGATAGAGGGCGAGGCGGAGGTCGGAGTATTCCTTCTTGGTCGAGAGCAATTCATCGCCTGCCTTCTTGATCGAGTCGCGGATGTTCTCCGCGGGACCAAGCGCAAGGGCGGACGAGGCGAGTCCGATCAAGGACACGATGACAAAACGGTGGATCATGGTTGGACGAGCGGAAGCTGGGTAAAGGTGGCGTCCTTTTCGCTGCCGGCGGACGTCACGAGTTGTTGGATCTGCGGCGCGAGGTCGGGGCGATCGGTGAATTTCCAGCCGTCCTTCTCCGGCCGGCCGACCACGGCGAAGCTGCCGTCCTCATTCACCCCATACGCCATGGCCAATCCGAAATAGACGACCTGCATCTTGAACTCGCGGCCCTGCGGGTCCGTGCGAAGCTCGGAATGCAGGTGCACCTGCTGCTGGAATTTCTCGACCTCGGCGAGCAGTTCGATGGCGTTGAAGAGCCGTTTGGAGACATCCTCGCCCTGTTTGTCTGGCGGGAGCTGGAGACTTTTCTGCAATGACTCCACGGCCACCGCGACTTTCGCCTCCTGGCGGAGCGGCGCGGGAAACAGCGGCAGCTTCACGGCCAGCTCCTGCTCCAGGACCCGGACCTGCTTCGCAAGTTCCTCCTGGGCGGCGGCGAAGCGGTCACGCTCGGTGAGCTTGTCGAGCGATTGCTTGTCGCCCCCCTCCTTGCGGGTCTTGGCACGCTCGATCTGCTCCTTGAGATCCTCGATTTCCTTCTCCAGGCCCTCCTTGTAGCTCCGGAGCACCTCGCTGTCCTTCTCCCAGGCGTCCTCCTCGGCCTGGATCTTTTGCATCGTCTCGATCCATTCGCGGACGGAGCCGCGGAGTTCGTCGGCACCGCGGGCAGGAGCTTTCGTCTCCTGCGCCATCAAGGGGAAGGTGGCGAAAATGACACCGGGAATCAGTCGGGAAAGGCGCATGGCGTGTAGCGGTGGAAAGAAAAACGGGGCCACCGGCATTTGCCGATGACCCCGATGTGACGGTTTCGTCAGAGAGCCCGCTTCGCTTATTCGGCGGTCGGGATCTCGATGCGGTAGAACTCCTTGTCCGGGGCACCCGTGAAGGTCGCATCAAGGGCAGGCGCCGGGGTGAAGGTTTCCAGCGTGGTGGAGCGGAAGACCGGGATGCTCAGCGTCACCTGGTCGCCGACCTTCTGAACGATCATCTGGTTACCGGTGACGAGATCTTCGATCGCGTCGGTGGTGTAGATGGAGGCGAACAGGGCGGTATCGTCGGTGCCGACTTCGAAGCCGAGTGCCACGAGTGCGGGGGTGACTTCGAGCGCGTCATCGACGCCGTCTTCGTCGATATCGGCGAACGGAGGCTCGCCGCCGCCGGTGTTCTCGCCTGCGCCCTGGAGGACGCCGGTGGCGGAGAACTTGGTCCAACCGGCTGCCCAGTTGTAGTCACCGAAGGCACCTCGGTAGTCCACCGGCACCGGGGCACCGGACTTCAGCGTCGCGCCATTGGTTTTGAGCAATGGCGAACCTGAAGCCGGACGAGGGTCCACGGCGGTCAGGAAGTTGCCCCCATCCCGGGTGTAGGCGGTGTAGCCAGGGTCGGTGTTGGACGGCGAGTTGTTGTCGAGCACCGCGCTGCTGATGGCGTTATAAATCAGGTTCGGTGTGTTGGAGCCCGTGACGTAGCTGGAATTGGTTCCCACGGTCACGCTCGCCGATCCGCCGCCGGCGACGGTATTGGCGCTCGTCGGTGCCGCGGTCACGCCGGTGGTGCTGCCGTTGGCCAAGGCAATGTTGAGGGTGCCGTCGTTGGCGGCATTAACCTTGGTCGAGATGGCGATGGCAGCGCCCGATCCGGTGACGTTGTAGTCGTTGTTGATCGCAGGAAGCGCGGCCAAGGCGGCGCGCACCTTGCCGCCCCAAACCGCAGCCGTGTCTCCGGTGATTGCGGGGACGTTCACGGTCAGCGGGGAGCCGGCGACCAAGGCACCGGTCACGGTCACGGCGATGTCGCCGCCCGCCGTGATGGTTCCTGCGGCGGTCGCAGTGTCGGCCTGCGGGTTCACCGCAGAGCCGAAGCGACCGATCGTATTGTGGGCGATCGCAGCGGTCGCGCCGGTGCTCTTGTTTGCCGAGTCGCGCAGGAACAGCGCATCCTGGGAGAAGTCGTCGATAACCGAGTTGTAAAGCTCGCCATTGAAGTAGTCGTCGAAGATCAGGCCGTAGTTGCCCTTCTCGGTAAGCACCTGGCCGAAGTTCTGGGCGATGGCGGAGAAGGTGTTGGCACGTCCCGGGCCGATGAGAGTCGCATTGTAAACGATCGGCTTGCTGAGGGTGATGCCTGCCTTCAAGACCTTGTTTGTGACGTCGCTGAACGCGGCATCATAGGCCGGCTGAGTGGCGGTGGTGCCTTCGATCCCGTCCGCTTCCCAGCCGCCGTCGGCGAAGCCTGGATTCTGGATCGAGAAGAGGAATTGGTGACGGCCGGTGTGACCGCTGTCGAAGTCGAAGCTGTCGTCCTGGTTGAAGGCCAGCACGATGTGGCTGGTGCTGACCGTGCCGCCGAAGAATTCGATGCCGTCGTCCTGGTTGGCATAGACCTCGATGTGGTCGATGACGGTCCCGGCACCGACGCCACCAAGGGTCAGACCATTGATCTCTTTGCCCGCGTCGAACTCGTACCCGCCGTGACGGATGGAGAGATAGCGCAGAACTCCGCTGTCGTCGTCGTCGTCCCGCGGCCTGGAGGAGTCGAAGCCGTACTCAATGGCGTCCGGCAGTGCTGGTGCATCCGAGTCGTCGGACGGCGAGGAGCTGGGGACGAACCCTTCGATCACGGCATTTCCGAGGTTATTGCCGGTGGTTCCGTCGAGGTGGCAGATGTAGGCGTTGCCGAGAAGGACCACGCCACCCCAGAGACCTGCGTCGGTCGCCGTAGGAGCCGGGCCGACCGCAGCATCGGCATCGAAGGGAGAATCGACACCATTGGCCACTTCCCACTCACGGACGGAAGTGAAGACAATCGGTTCCGCGGCGGTGCCGTCGGCTACCAGGCGACCACCACGGGCGGCCACCAGGCTGCCCACCTTGTCGTCAGCCCTGTTGGTCGGGGTTCCGTTCGGGTCGCTTGTGGAGGCGTAGATCTTGGTGCCCGGTTCGATCGTGAGCGTCACGCCGTTCGGGATGAAGACTTTGTCGGTAAGGAAATAATCGTTGTTCTTGGTCCAGGTCTGGCTGGTGGTCAGGGCGTTCACGCCGTTGACACCGCTACCGACGGTGCTGTTGAGCGGCGCGAGCGTGGTGATGACGTCGATCTGGGCGGCGAAGGCAGTGCTGGTGACTGCGGCGGCAAGTCCGGTGAGGACGCCGAGCGAATGGCATTTGGGAGTCATGAGGAGTCGTTTGGGGTTGTAGCTGTAAGCCGCCGCAACCATCCAACACCTGACTGGACCTGGCGTCCCGATTGTGGTGACGCTATCGTAACCCGGCCTTAGAACGATACCTCGGTCTCCAGGAAGAACGTCCGGCCGATCGTGTCGTTGCTATAGGTCTTCCCGTCGTAAACGAACCGGTCTTCGGCTTCGAGCAGGTTCTTCACGCCGCACTTGACCGTCCAATCCGCCGTCGAGGTCTCCAGCTTTTTCGAAACGATGAAGTCCCAGGTCGCCAGCGATTCGCGGGTCACTTCGGACTGGTCCTCATTTGCCTTGAGGATGGTGGGGTACTGTCCGTTGAAGTTGAAAACAAGGTTCGCGGTCAGGCCCCACGGCTCATGTTCGTAGCTCAAGAGCGCGTTGGCGATGTAGGCGGGCTGGTAGGGCAACTGGCTGGCCACAGGCGAGACCACGCCGCCGCTCTCGAAGAAATAGTTCAGCGTCGCATCGATGTAGGTGAAGTTTCCCTTCAGCGAAAATGGACCCAGGTTGTTCACCTCCGCTTCGAGCTCGATGCCCGAGAGCGTCGCCGTGAAATCCCTGTCCTGACCCGGCACGGAGGAAGCGGTCGAGTCGCGGTAAACGATCCCGTCGCCGGAGAAGATCTGCACCAGCGGGTTTTCGAGATCCTTGTGGAAAAGGCTGGTGCGGAAGGTGAGATTCTCGCTCGGCCGGAAGGTGGCAGAGATGTCGAAGTTCGTGATCTCGGTGCGGTCAAGGGCAACATTGCCGCGGCGGACGATGCCCGTGGACTGGTCCACCGAGGTGGTCGGCAGGAACTCCCAGAAAGTCGGACGGGCGACCGTGCGCGACCAGGCGACCATCAGGTCGAGCTTGTTGTCGAAGAAAGAGTGTCCCGTGATGAACGACGGTAGCAGCGCCTCCTGATCCTCGCGATACTCCCAGCCCAGGGCCTCGATCGTCTCGTCGGGGAATGGCACCAACGGCTGCGAGGCGATGTCAATTTCGTAGGCCTCCGTTTCCCCGCGTACGCCGGCGTAAACGAAGAAGTCATCCCACTGCAGGCGGCCCGAAAGAAACAGCGAGTTCTGATCCAGCTTGGTGCTCAGGTTTTCCACGCCGGCGTCTCCGACCCCGTAAGCATAGTAGGGACCGGTCGTGATGTCCCCGGTGATCAGGTCCCCGAGTCCGCCGGGATCCTCGGCGAGATCCTCGCCAGGCCCATCGACGGTGCCCGGCTCCGAGAAGTTTCCATTCGTTTCCGCGGTGACCAGGCTGTAAACCCGCGCGGAAATGTCGCGGGTCTTGCGAAGTTTCGAAGCACCGAGACCGATCTCGAAGACTCGCTTGTCCGAATCCGCGTCGAGACGGAATGGCAGGGTCAGCGCCATCTGGTGGTGCGAGGATTTTTCTTCGGTGCTGTCCTTGCGGCGGAAAGCAGTGATGGTCCGCTCGTTCTGCCCGACCAAAGGACCAATCGGATAGATGGTTTTGATCACACCGACGCTGCCATCGACGATCGGCAGGCCTTGGTTCGCCTCGATGTCCACCACGGTCGCTTCACCCAGCAGCCCCACCAGATAGTCGCGCGAGTTGCCCCAGGTCGCCGTCGCCGGGTCCAGCCCCAGCGCCTCGGCGTTGTCCTTGACCAACTGGTCGAGTTGTTGCGTTGCCCTCTCAACGAAGGGAGCCAGCGCTTTCTCGGAGAAATCCAGCAGTCCGTATTCGAAGTGCGTGGAGTACGGACGCTTCTCCGTGGCATCGCTCTCGCTGATCGACCAGTCCAGCCGGATGCCTCCCTCGGTCACGGCATGCTCGCCCTGGATCTGGAAGATCTCCAGGTCGCGCTCCACGGTCTCGATGTCCCAAAACTCCCGGAAATAGACTGCGTCCGCGCCGTAGGTGTCGCGCACGATCGGTGACACCGCGACTCTTCCATATTCCTTGCTGGTGCCCGTGATCCGTCGGCCCTGCGTGACCACATCCTTGGCGTCGTGCTTGTTGAAGTAGGTCGCGTTGATCCGGTTGAGCTCGTTCATCTCCAGCGCCGCGGAGACGAAGGCGGAAAGCTCGACGCCGCGCTCGTAGTCGTCCTTGAAGTAGCTGCGGTCCTGGTTGTTGATGTCGGAGCTGTTCGTGCTATCTCCGGACGATTGATTGAAGGCGGCGATCACGCCGAGCTTCATCCCGTTCCCGAGCATGAAGGTCTCGCCGTAGGTCATGCTGTAGGATTTGTCTTCCTCGGGGTCATCCAGCACCGGCAGGAGACTTTGCGACCGGTGGAGCTTTTGCATCCGCTCCTTGGACTCCTCCGTCGGCATGTCGGACGTTGGATAGAAGACCACATTGCCGGTTGCCGGATCGCGGCCTTCCAGGGAATTCGGCATCTCGCTGCCGGTGTCGCCCCAGAAGCCGAGCGAGCGGCTGGGATGCACATACATCTTGTCGCCCAGCGCCGAGTTCCACTCGACCTTCGCTTTGAAATTCAGGATTCGCTCCTCGGGAAAGGCCCGGGTCACGATGTCGATCACCGCGCCGCCGAAGTCGCCCGGCAAGTCGGCAGAGTAGGTCTTCTCGGCATTGATCTGCTCGATCACGCCGGTGGGGAAAAGGTCGAGCTGCACCGCCTTTCGCGAGGGATCCGCAGAGGCGATCTGGGCGCCATTGAAGGTGGTGGTCACGTAGCGGTCGGCCAGGCCGCGGACCACGGCGTATTTGCCATCCACGATGTTCGCCCCCGAGATCTTGGCCACGGCTTCACCCGCATCGCTCACGGCGGTCTTCGAGAACTCCTCGCGCCCCATCCCCGCGGTGAGCGAAGGAGCGGCCGCCTCGAGCGTGAGATTGAAGTCTCCCTGCGAACGCTCGCTGTACTCACCGACAATGCTTTCCTCCTCCAGCACGTACTCCTCGCTGCTGCTGGCGGCAGGCTTCGTGCGCAAGCTGAAGCGAAGCTCGGTCGGCGCGGCAGGATTCGGGCTCACGCCCAGGGTTATCCCCTCGTAATTCAGCGCCGACGCCTCCCCCATGAAATCCCCGGCGGGGAGTCCATCGATGCGGAATTTCCCTTGAGCATCCGTCTGAGCGGTGCGGCCGGTGCCAATGATATCGACAATGGCTCCGGCGATGGGATCGAGCGTCGTTGCATTGGAAACCTCGCCGAAGACGACACAGGTCCCGGTTTGTCGTTCGATCGGCAATACCCCCATCACCCCGGACTGCGGGGCGGGATCGGCCCCGGCGGGCAATGTCGCCGGCTGCCACGGACCCTCACGCGCGGGAGTCAGGATCACTATCGGCGGCGCGGTGGCCTGGCCCTGCACGCCGCCCTCCCAAGTGGAGAGCAACGATTCCGAAGGCCGCACTTCCGAAGGCCGCACTTCCGGCGACTTCCAGTAGGACTGCGGCTCCGGTGCTTCCCAGCCGAATGGCGAGGGGCTGCTGCTTTCCACGGCAGCGCGGGGAGTACCTCCACCCTCCAGGACATTTCCACCCTCCAGAACATTCTGCGACAATTCGGGCAGCAAGGTCGCCAGCAGCATGTCATCCTCGCTGATGGATACAGGGAGCGTGACGGATTCGCCACTCGCGGACCACGGCGCGCTCAGGATCGAGAAATTGGTCACGCACGCGACCACGAGACGGAACCAGTCGCGAGAGCGGAATCGGGAGGATGAGGGATCGGAAGAAGGAGGCATCGCGGCCGGAAGCTGGCAGTCGATACCGGTCGCCCGAGTGACCACGAAGCGGGGGCGCGTGACGCTTCCGTCACTCTCGCCCCGGGCCGTGTGACGGAATTGCAACCAAGTGGACTTTGCCCGGGCCGGCAGGGCCCACAGCTTGTCTCCATGCGTCTTCTCCATCTGCTCGGGATTCTCCTCGCGGGTCTGCTTCCTTTGCGGGCAAACGAATCCTCGCCGGCTCCGGCAACCGCGAAGCCACTGCCCGCCGCACTGGAAGAAGCGGGCTGCGGCATCATGGCCAAGGTGATCGAGACCGCCGGCCTGCGCGAGAAGCTGGAGAAGGCAGGTCCATTCACCTGCTTCGCCCCGACCGATGAAGCCTTCAAGGCGCTGCCCGCGGAAGAGCTGAAGAAGTATCTCGACCCTGCCCGGCGTGATGAACTTGCCCGCTGGGCCGGCTACTTGATCGTCGAGTCGGACATGACGGAGCAAGACCTCCTCCGCTCGCGCCGCCTCCCCACCCTCTCCGGCGACTTTCTCACGGTCTGGGTGAGCAAGGGCACCATCAAGCTCGACCGCAGTGCCACGCTCGTTCGCAAGGAACTGCCAGCGGCCAACGGCCTGATCCACACCCTCGACCGGGTCATCCAGCCCCCGCTCAAGGAGGACTGAATCCGCCGCCACCGTGGTCCGCACACGGAGAGTGCGGACCACATTGGTTCACCGCGGCGGAGCGGCAGGAAGTGACCCAGCGGCATTGCCCGATGACCGCGGCGCAGCCGCTTTCGGACTGCTGCGGTCATCCGCAGCTTTCGAATGAACGGACCGGCCGTCACCTCTGGCGCATCGCAGCGATCCTAAGAGATCGGTTCAATCCCACAGAAGCAGCCGTCCTCACCCTGCACTCGAAAGCTGCGGATGACCGCACCAATCCAAGGGCCTTCGGCGACCATGGGGCGGGACGCACGGTTGGAGAGAAGCAACCCGTCCTTCGATCCAACGTCGGCGTCACACCCGTGCCGTTTCCAGCAGCTCCTTCAACCTCACCAGATCCGCCGCTGACGTCTTCGCGACGAAGCCGGAGCAGGGGCGGTGGAGGAGGGCTGACCGCAGGGAACGCAAAGAGCGCAGAGAGCGAAATCTAAGAAAGGATGACCCCCATCCTTTGAGGGACAAATCTTTGCGTTCCTTGTGTTCTTTGCGGTTCAACTCCGCTATCCGCTTCTCCTGAATTTATCATGAACCACCACTTCAAGATCCTCCCCATCATTGCTGTCGTGGCCTTCCAGGCTTCTCCCTCCCGTGCGGCAGAGCCCCTGGAGGCGGCGGACCGGGAGGCGATCACGAAGCTCTTCGACACTTTCCAAGCAGACCTCCGCACCGGCAAGCCAGCCAACTATGCCGACTACTTTGACAAGACTTCGCTGATCAAGTTCGTGGTCCAGCACCGGACCTTCGTGAACCTGATGCGGAAGCAACTGACGGACGAGCAACTCGCCAAGTTTTTCATCTTCACGCCGGACATGGACACCGTGCTCCAAGAGCCCGATCCGGAGAAGTATCTCAAGGGAATGACGCCCGGACCGGCGCTGGTCGCAATGAGCCAAACCGCGAACATCGTCACCAAGGTCGCGGCCATCGGTGGAGACCGGGAAAAGGCATTCGTCGTCGCGGAGGGTCAGTTCAACGGCGAACTGGGGACCACCGAACCCTATTACTCGGTCTGGCCGGCCGTCTTGCAGGACGGCAAGTGGAAGTTTGATGTGACAACGAACATGGTCCGAGATCTCAGGATCCGTAACAAGGGACTACAGCAAGGCGGCACGACCCCACCGCCATCGGAGGACACTGGGAAATAGCCGGGTCCCGAGGTGCTTCAACCGCACTCGGAGAGTGCGCACCACTTTGGATTGCCGGTGCGGACCGCACCCCGCCGGAACGACGAAGTCGTTCCGCTACGAAGAAGAAGACGAAGAAAAGGAGAGCAGCCTAGATATGATCCATCCGGGCGATGGCTTCCAAGGGCTGCTCCAGATCGTCCTCATCCATGTACAATTCGATCTTCGTCCGTTTCGAGGGATGGACGAAAGGAATCAGGAACTCCCCTTTGAATTCCACGATTTTCGAAACGCCATCCAGGACCAGCACGAGTTGATCGGAGCGCGAAGCCGTGGATGCCTTGAGCTTGCCCCGCTTGCTGATCACCTGGGCACTATCGACACATCGACAAGGTTTTGCAGGCCCGCATTCGACGAGCGTGATCTCGTGACGCTGTTCGTCTTCGGCCATCCCTTGAACCAAGACGCCGCCAATGTCGTCCCCCTCCGGCTCCCATACGAAGACATATCGCGACACTCCTTCGGAAGACGGGCCCTTGAAGACCTGGTATCCCGAGTGCGGGATATCGGCGACCTTGCCGGTGCCAGCCATGATCTCCGAATGGAGCATGAAAACGTCGCGGGCGAAGTAGTTGGGATTGCGGGTTTCGTGGAGAAACACGCCGGGTTGGGCTGCCTGGGCCTTCAAGTATTGGAGCGCTTTCTTGTGGTCTCCCGCGGCCGTCCAAGCCTCCGCAATCTTCCAATCCATCAGCATGAATCGCATGCTCTCCGGCACGGTCATCGCAGGCGGCCCTTCCGCTTCCTTGATCTTGATCAACGGTCGCAGGACACGGGCTGCCGCATCCAGCCGGGCCGGGTCGCTTTTCCCGTCCCTGTTTGCCAGTTCGGCGGCCGTCCATTCTTCGTCTGCTTTCCGGTAAGCCTCGGCAACTTTCTTCCATGCTTCGCTTTCCGCGAAGGCCGACGGGGAGCACTGCAGGAGCAGGAGCAGCCACGTGAGGTGCCGGGAGAGCGGTTTCATCTGCTATCAAACGATTGCGGTCCGGATACTATTTCGAAGGCACGCGAGAATCGAGTCTGCGGTGGTAGCGGAATGGCTGGGCCATTCCGGCGGGGCGAGGGTTGAAGATCAATCGCCGCTGGGATTGCCGGGGTTCCTGCACCCGGAGTGTGCGGTCCACTTTGCTTCGCCGCGGCGGAGCGTCATGAAGTGACCCGGCAAAGATCGCCCGATGACCGCGGCGCAGCCGCTCTCGGACTGCTGCGGTCATCCGCAGCTTTCGAGTGCAGGGTGAGGACGGCTGCTCCTTTGGGATTGAACCGTTCCCCGGGGTCGCTGCGATCCTTCACCAGGTGACGGCCGGTTCGTTCATTCGAAAGCTGCGGATGACCGCAGCAGTCCAAGGGCCTTCGGCGTCCATGAGGCGGACCGCTGTTAGAGACTTCCCTGTTAAACTCGCGCGACTTCCAGCAGTTGCTTCAACCTCCCCAGATCCGCCGCTGACGTCTTCGCGACAAACCCACGTGCATGGGCGAAGTGGACATCCGGCTCGGCCTCGATGCGGGTGAAGTCGAAGGCGGGGTGGTCATTGTTCCGCGACAGGCCGTAGCCGGTGCCGCGGCGGTCGGGATAGACGAGCGCGGCGACTTGCTTGTCCTTGCCGATCGTTTCCAGATAGCGGCCGATGCCCGAGGACGGTTCGTCCGGCATGGGCTCGGTGCGGGGCAGGAAGAGAATCTCGCTTTCACCGACGGTCCACAGCTCGGCGTGGTCCTTGATGAAGTCGAGCCGCTGGCGCAGCGAGCGCACGTAGTCGATGAGGTCCTGGCCGGTCATCCGCATCATCTCATAGATGACATCGCCGGGGGCGAGGCGGGTGGCCTTGGCGAAGCGGCGCAGCAAGGTGACATCGATCGGCGAGTTCAGCTTCGAGAGCGTGTCGCGATCGATGCCGAGCCACTTGGCGGTGACATTCGGCCCGCGGGTGTCGAACCACTCGGCGGGCTCCAGCCAATCGCAGAAAGTACGAGCATCATCGTAGATGCCGAGGTGCTGGAGCACCAGGCTGAGCGCGCAGACCGGCGGGTGATCCGCGGGGAATTGGTGGTGGTCGAAGTTGCTCCGCTCCGGCACGTGCTCGCCGCCGACATCGACCACGGCGGTGGCGGGATCGGCGAGGTCGGCCTCGGTCGGCTCGCGGCGGACGATTTCCACGCCATGGACGGCGGCGAGCAGGCTGCACGCGAGGAGTTCGTCCTTATGCGCGCCGCCGGGATGGGTGAGAATGCGTTCGAGTGCGATGGCCATGGATGAGTGGTGGAAATTGGAAAGGGCGGCGACCATAGGGCTGCCCCGCGGTCACGCAATCCCGGGGTCGCGGTCGGGGGACTTTCCCTTTTCCTTTCCACCCACCGTCCAACGGCAAGCCAGCCACCCCGCCACGATCACTGCACAGGCGGCCACGCCGGTCAGAAGAGGCCACGGCTCAGTGGGGAAGATCACGAAGAAGCCCTTGCCCTTGATCAGCGCCGAGTAGCTCGACACGCAGAAGGGAAAGAGGAACAGCCGGAAGACGGTCCAGCGGTCTGTCCCCTGCCCCGGCACCTGGGTCGCGAAAACGAGCGCAATGCCGATGAGCACGGACATGCCGGCCGCCGTCAGCCAGATGACCGGCGAGGGATCGAAGTAGCAGGCGGAGACGGCGAGGTACCACACGAGGTAGCACCACAGCACCAGCTTCGGCATCCGCAGCCCGGCGAAGTAACGGATCACGAGCATGGGGGAAGAGCAGCAACGCCGCCAGACCCGCGGGAAAAGACGGAGGTTTCATGCGGGGAAGTACGGGCGGGTATGAGCGGCGCGATGGAGATAAGGAGCGGCGACCTTACTGTCGCCTTGGACAGGTCGGGCCGTGACTTGGCTGACGGTGACTCGCCTAGGCAGCGTGACTCGCCTTAGCAGAGCGATTCGCCTTTGCTGTGTGGGGGACAGTAAGGTCCCCGCTCCTTAATGGGCTGAGGGTCTCCGACGGCTGGGAGAACTGCTTCCGACCGCGCGCGGAGCGTGCGGTCCACTTTGTTTGCCGGTGCGGGCCGCGTCGTCGCCCGCCACGCGTCCTAACGGTGCGCGGCAATTCCCGCGTTTTCTGCCAAGCTCTTTTGCCCCGGAAAGGAGGACTTGGCGGAGCCAAGAGCGGCAACTTTAAGTGTTTTCACGCAACTTTTTGAACAAATAAAGATCTTGAAGCCGACGACGGCTTGCTTTTTAGTCATTTTATTGCTTTAAATATGACTCTTTTGCCAATGCCATGCATGGTGCCTAGGGTTGTTTTTAGTCCTTCCCCGCTTGCCTCCTCGAAACCCAGTCCCAACTCCCGTCCCGTGAAAACCGTTTCCTTCTCCCGGTCAGATCGCGCCTATCGTCCCGCATGGCGGGGACGGGCGGCGCTGGCGTCGATGTTGTTGCCCGCTGCCGGGATGGCTGCGGTCAGCGATGGCCTGACGCATCAGTGGAATTTCGATGAGAGCCGGGATTGGCATGACTCCCCTTTCGCGACGCCTGCGTTGCCCGCGGTGTTTCAGGACATGGTCGGCGGACAGGCCGCCACGCCGGTGGGCTTGGACAATACCGCGGTGGTATCCGGCCGTGAATTCATGGCGCTGTCGTTTTCCGGCAATGGCACGCGCTTGCAAGTAGGGCAAAACCTCGCGCCCGAGCTCGGCGTCACTTCTTCGCTGGCCTTCTGGATGCGCACCACGGCGACCGGCGGCAGCGATCAAACGAACTCTCCCGGTGTGACCGGCAGCGCGGCCGGCAGCGGCGGCATCCAGTGGGGATGGCTCGACGCGAACGGACGCCTTTGCCTCTCGGCCGATGGTTCGCTGCTCGCCCAATCGCCCCAAGCGGTGAACGACGGCAACTGGCACTTCGTGGTGATGACCCGCAATTCCTCGACCGGCGCGGGGCAACTCTATCTCGATGGATCGCTGGTGGATTCACGGACCGGGCCGACCGGTGCGAGGACGCTGGCGTTCCAGAGCCTGGGGCGGATCGAGAATACATCCGGCAATGCCGGTTGCTTCGTCGGGCGGCTCGACAAGCTGACGGTCTTCAACCGGGTGATCACCGGAGCGGAGGTGACTTCGTTCATGAACAACCACGCGCCGAAGACCTGGAACCTGACGACTGATGGCGTCAATGACCGGGTCTTCAGCACCGACAGCGTTTTCAAGCGCGCCTACGATGTCGAACGCAACGCTCTAACAGTCCAAGGCTGGACCACGCCGGCGCATGGCACGGTGAGCCACAATGGCGACGGCTCCTTCAACTACACCGCGACGGGTGGCTATGCCGGCACGGACTCCTTCGATGTGACCGTGTCGGACGGCGTGGGCGGCTATCATCGCTCGTCGCTGACGGTGAAAGTCGTGGCCGAGCCGCCGGGCGGCGGTGGCATTCCGGTCACGCAGTTCACGAACTTCGCGGCGATCCAGGCGGGCGGCGTGGACATCTCGCACGCCAACATGCGGGTGCCTCGCGCGATCGATTGGAATGTGGATGGCAAGATGGACATCCTCGTCGGCGCAGGCGGCTATGTCTGGCGGTATCTTAATACCGGGACCGCCGCTGTTCCCGCATTCGCCGCCGCGGTGAAGGTGCAGGCTGCGGGAGTCGATATCTACGCAAACACCACGGGCAACAGCCCGATCACCCTGGCCGACATGACGGGAGATGGCGTGCCCGATCTGGTGATGGCGGATTCCGCGTCCAAGCTCCGCGTGTATCGCAATACCGCAGCCGCAGGGGCCACTCCGGTTTATGCAGCCTCCATCTTCGTCAAGCGGGCCAATGGCACCATCGACTTCGTCTTGCCCGACAAGCGCTTCGACATCGGCGACTACAATGGCGACGGCACGCCCGATCTGGTGACCGGCACCTTCAGTGGGAACGTCCAGCTCTACCTGAACGTGAACACTGCGGCGCTTCCACGCTTTGAAACCGGGACCACTCTCAACAGCGATTCCTACAATCTCTATCCCCGCCTTTACGACCTGAGCGGCAACGGCCAACTCGACCTCATCCGCAGCATCAACTGGGGCAGCATCCGTTACTGGCTGGACGTGGCGGATGGCCTTGTCGGCGAGCAGTATCTCAACATCACCACCAGCGGCGGCACGGCTCCGGACATCAAGGCGGTGACCGATGGCGCCGTGGTCGATTTCGCGGACTTCACCGGCGATGGAAAGCCCGACCTTCTGGTGGGCGGCCACGCGGGCGACAAGATCTTCCTGGCCAGCGGCGTTTTGAAATCGCCGGCCGAGAGCATCGCCGACATCGAGGCGATCTACGACGCGCATCCTACCGATCTGGGGACCGCGCTCTCTGCGAACAGCAACCTGCTGCTGGGTCAGGTGAACTCCGCCAACCTCAACATCATCGCCCATCTCCAGAAGGGCACGCTGTCCACCCGCGAGGCGACCTTCACCGCGCTCGCCGCCCACATCGCCAAGTACCCCTTCCTCAAGTACCAGCAGCTCGACACCGCGGTCTATCACCACGTTCCCAGCATCGTCCTGCAGAACTGGGTCATCCTCGAATACCTGCTTCCCAATACCTCGGCGCGGCGCACGCAGATCGCCGACATCATGGGCCTGACCGGGACCGCGCGCGTGATCTATCTGGAAACCGGCATGGCCCTCGGTGACAACGGCAAGTCGCTGGCCGCCACTTATAATACCATCCGCGACTTCCAGCGCCGATACCCGCGCGAGGCATTCCCGGATGCCATCATGACCTACGACCAGCTCTATGATGACCAGCGCGGCGGCTTCATCTGGACGCCTAACAGCACCAAGAACACCTTCGGCCAATGGGCGCTCGGCAATGCCAACGAATGGGCCGGAGACCTGACCACCGCCATCGAGGGCGTGCTGGGCGCCGGCAAGGCGAGCGGCGACTACTTCACCTTCGTGATGGGCCACGAGGTCTGCCACTCGCTCGACAACTACGTCAGAACCCGCGCCAATGCCGACCTCGAGCGCCGCTGGGGCGCGCGCATGGTCTATGCCGCGGGGCCGGATGTCATCGCCGGTTCGAATGGCTGGTACAGCCAGTCCGCGACCCAGGCGAACTTCCAGGCGAAAGGCTTCTACACGCCGGCCACGCAGACGTGGGCGCAGGCATGGGATGCGTATTGGGAGACCGGTCCCGGTGCGGCCTTCAACTCCCTCGCGAGCATGCGGATCGACATCAAGTTCTTCCTCGGCGCGTCGCAGGAATCCCTGGCCACCCAGGCGAACCACCATTGGGCGAATGGTCATGGCCGCCTGATCGGCGCGCTCGACCGCTTCCGCCGCGCCGAAGCCCAGGGCATCGAGCCGATGAAGGCGAACATGACCGAGGTCGTGGATTTCATCGACTACATCTCGGCCGGCATGAACCGGGTGAACCTGGTCGAAACGAAGAACCCCACCGGCTCGAACGTCGTCTGGACCGATCACTACGCCGACCTCGAACGCGACGAGAACGGCCGCATCACCCGCATCGCCGTGGATGGCGAGGTTTACAACTTCACGCTTAACGCCGACGGCTTGGTGACCGATGCCACCAGCACGATCGTCATCGTCAAGCCGGACATCGCGGTCGCGGTTACCGGCCAGGGACAAGCGATCAACGTGCTGGCCAATGACACTTCTCTCCACGGGCCCGCGGTTCCTTTCAGCTCCTTCACCCAGCCGGCCCACGGCACGGTGACCGATGGTGGCAATGGCGTCCTGATCTACCGCTCGACCGCCGGCTACACCGGCGCGGACAGCTTCACTTACACCGCGGGCGGCGACACAGCCAATGTCTCGGTCACCGTGGTGGCGAATGCGAACGGCCTGTCCCTGGAAACATGGCTGAATATCGGTGGAGATGCCGTGACCAATCTCACGGGAAACAACCGCTATCCCAGCAGCCCCGACCAAGTCGCCACCATCTCGACCTTCGAGACCACGACCAATCGCGGCGACAATTACGGAGCCCGCGTGCGCGGCTACGTGACCCCGCCGACCACCGGCAACTACACCTTCTGGATCGCTTCGGATGACGGTGGCGAACTCTGGCTGAGCACCGATGCCAATCCCTCTAACAAGACGAAGATCGCCTTTACCCTGGACTGGACCGGGGTGCGGGTGTGGACGACCTATGCCTCACAGCAATCCGCCGTCATCCCGCTGACGGCCGGCCAGCGCTACTACGTCGAGGTGCTGCACAAGGAAGGCGGCGGAGGTGACAACCTCGCGGTCGCCTGGCAGGGACCGGGGATCACGCAGCAGGTGATCGGCACCAACCGTCTCACCGCCTTCGGACTGAACAACAATCCGGTGGCCAATGCCGACAACGCGGCCACCAATCAGAATGCCGCGGTCTCCGTGCCGGTCCTGGCGAACGATTCCGACTCGAATGGCGACACGCTCGTGATCCAGTCGGTCACCCAGCCGGCGCATGGCACGGCGGCCATCGACGGGAGCAGCATCCTTTACACGCCGGCGCTTAATTACAGCGGCAGCGATTCCCTCAGCTACACGGCCAGCGATGGCAACGGTGGCACCGCCACAGCCAATCTCGCCATCACCATCGCGCCGACGACCTACACGCTGGCTTACATCGCAGGGCCGAACGGCGTGATCAGCGGCACCACGCCACAGACGGTCAACTACGGCACCAGCGGCAGCGCGGTCGCCGCCGTGGCCAATGTCGGCTATCACTTCGTCGACTGGAGCGACGGCATCACCACCGCCTCGCGCACGGACAGCAATGTGACCGCCAACCTCAGCGTGACGGCGAACTTCGCGATCAATACCTACACGCTGACCTACACCGCCGGAGCGAACGGCACCCTCAGCGGCACCACGCCGCAGACGGTGAACTACGGTGCCAGTAGTAGTTCGGTCACCGCGGTGGCGAATGCCGGCTATGGCTTCACGAATTGGTCCGACGGCTCGACCGCCAATCCGCGCACCGACACGAACGTGACCGCGAACCTCACGGTGACCGCAAACTTCACCGCCACCGGTCCCGGCCCGATCCCCGCGCCATGGACTGACGCCAAGATCGGCACCGTTGCCGCGGCGACCAGCGCCACGTATTTGAATGGCACCTTCAATGTCACCGGCGGCGGATCGCGAATCTCCAACACCAGCGACAACTTCTACTTCGTGAGCCAGCCATGGTCCGGCACGGGCACGATCACCGCGCGCGTGGTGAGCCTGCAAAACACCGGCTCGGCGGCCAGGGCCGGCGTGATGATGCGCGAGTCCTCTGCCAGCGGTTCGCGCTCCGTATTCATCGGCCTGACTCCGGCGAACAGCGCGCAGTGGGTGCGCCGCTCGAACACCGGCGGCAACAGCTCGACCACGACCTCGTCCGGCAAGGCCGCTCCATATTGGGTGCGCCTGACCCGCGAGGGCAACACCATCACGAGCTACCTCTCGGCGAACGGCACCACCTGGACCCAGCTCGCCAGCGCGAACATCAGCATGTCCGCCAGCTACAGCCTGGGCTTGGCAGCCTGCTCCGGCGCGAGCGGCACCACGGTGGCGAGCGTGTTCGACAACGTGAGCGTGAGTAGCACCCTGCCGCCACCGCCGGAAGTGAGCCCGACCACCCCGGAAGACCCGCTGCCGAAGATCGAGGAGTTTACCCTGGAAGACGGCACCGTTGATTTCAACATCACCGGCGAAGCGACCGGCCTCTGGACCCTGGAGGAATCCACCGACTTCCTGACGTGGAGCCCCTTGCAGACGATGACGCTGGAGGCCGGCGGCCTCCAGCACAGCGAGGCCGACGAGCGCGGAGAGAAGCGCTTCCTGAGACTGAGGTCCGAGCCGTAGCAAAACTGCGCCAGTCGACTAGTGATTCTCACCAGGTGGATTCCACCAAGGCTTTGCCGTTGCTACGAATGGGAGCATTTCGCAAGATCGATGGGTCGTGTCGGCTCCCCTCCTTTCCGCGACTCCAGTCGATATCCCGCTCGCCCGCCTCCCGCCCCGCTTTCATCTGCCGGAGGGGGAAAGGTGCATTTCGAACACTGCAACGTGACGGTTGAGGCGTGGTCACCATGGGTCAGGCCCGCTCCCGGCGAGTTCCCCTCATGCACCTGCTTCCTGACACTCGAAGGGGTCCAACTGCTGGAGGAAGGGAACTCCGGGATCATTCCTGGCAGCTTTTAACCATACCGTGTCCGTTCTCCTCAAGAACGGCGCGAACTACTGCCAGGTCTTCGATGAACGGACGGTCGTCCAAGGCGACAAGGATCTCGCCCCACGAAAGACCTACAACTGATCCGCCACCGCCTCCATCACCGCACCACCGGGCTCCTTCGCCGGCACGTGGGGCTTCGAGCGCGCGAAGTCCGGCTCGAAGACCTTTGTGATCAGCTCCCGCAGCGGAGCCTTCGCGCGGAAGCTGATATTGAGCTCGCGGTTGATCCGCATGCTGAGGGTGTCCAGATTCGCCGAACCCACGCAGGCCCAGTCGTCGCAGATCATTGCCTTCAGGTGCGTCATCCCCGGATAGGCGTAGGCTTTGCCGCCCGCTTCCACCAGCTTGTTGGCAAATGCCCGGTTGGCCACGTCCATCAGTTTCGAGTCGTTGCGCCCGGGAAAGATGACGCGCACATCCACCCCCCGTTTCACGGCATCTTCGAGTGCCTCGGTGATGTCGTCATTGGCGATGTAGGGGTCCTCGATCCAGATCCGCTTCCGCGCGGCGCGGATGCCTAGCAGCATCGCCTTCTGGATTTCATACCGCCACACCGCGGGGTCGGTGCGCAGGATGCGGATCGGCACCTCGCCCGCAACCGGCACCGGGTAGGGCTTCTTGGCATCGCCTCCCAAGCCCGGCAGGCCGAAGGGCGCGGCGCGCTTCCACGTGCGATCATAGTCGCGCTGCAGCTCGCCCACCGCGCTCCCTTCCACGCGGAACATCAGGTCGTGCCACTCGCTCCGATACTCCCGGCCGATGTTCATGCACCCCATCAGCGCCACGCGACCGTCGAAGACATGGAGCTTCGTGTGGTCGCACACCAGCCACGGGTTCAACATCGAGCGCACCTTCACCGCGGAGCCATCCCGGAGATAGCGGCTCATGTTCGATGGCGGCTCAAACCCGGGCGGAAAGGGCGTTTCCGGTTTCGTCACCGCCGCGCTGCTGCTTCCCAGATCGTCGAAGATCACCCGCACCTGCGCCTCCGCGGAGCGCCGCTTGAGCTGGTCGGCGACGCGCACGGCCGCGTCATCGTTGTCGAAGATATAGGCCTGCACATCGATGGTCTGTCGCGCCTTCGCGATCTCACGCTCCAGCTCCGGATAAAAGCGGTGGCCATCGACCAGCCACGTGATCTTTCCGCCGATGGGCTGCGGCAGGTCTTTCTTGTCGAGTAGCGCCTCGAAGCGATCCGTTCCGGGCGCTTCCTCGGGAGCAAAGTGATATTTGCGGATTCCGGGAACATTGGCCGTCACCAGCTCGCGTGGCCGCTGCCACAGCACCGCGGCTCCCACCACCGCCGTCGTCACCGGATGGCGCGCGATTCCGAGGAGAGTCCCTCTTGCCGCGCTGGAGGAGATTTTCACGGCGGAGCTGCCTTTCATTGGCTCGCCCTTCTCCGGCGGGTCGTAGCGATAGCCTGTGGCCATGTGTCGGCAGGACGGTGTCAGGGCTAACAACAAGCCCGTGGTGAGAAGGGCAAAGGGGGTTCGAGGGGGTTCCATGCATACTGACTTCGTCCCAAGTCACCGTTCGTCAAACGACCATTTGCACAATGCGACGACTGTCGCGGAGACCCTCACAGGACCGGTGGCCGAATCGCATCCACGGGTCGCCGTGGGCACGGCAGGGTCGCCCGCGGAATCACCGCGGGCCGGAGGCCGGGAAATGCGTGACCCCGCCAACCCGAAGGCTGGCAGGGTCAATGCACTTCTCTCCCCAGAGAAGGCGGATTTTCTGACACGTTCCGCCGACTGGAGCAAGGCGATTAGCGGTTCCTTGCTATTTCCAAATTTTGGAAAATAGTGGAAGATTCCATGAGATCCCGCCCCTCTTTAGCAGCGATCCGCCACGCCATTCTCAAGCGCCAACGAGCGAGTTTCACCCACGAGAAAAGCACCCACGTCGTCGCCGATCTCTTCCTGCTGGGCCAGGCGCGGAGGACCGCAGCCTACATCGTCCTCGCCTGGTGCTTGGAACCCGAGTGGGGGTGGCGCCTGCTGAGATTCTCCGAGATCTGGGACTTCGAAATGATCGGGCCGGTCGATGTCTTGCGCCATGACTTCAACCCCTACGATTCAAGGATCGCCCTCATCGACACCCAAGTCGTCCCGGGACGGCCCACCCCATCGTGGTAAGGACGGTCCCTGACACCGCGGCGCGCTTGGCCTGTGGCTTGGCCTATTGCAGCAGCCGTAGCAACAGCAGCGCAGTCTCAATCAGGCGCGCACGACTAGCTGTTAGAAAGCGTTGTTTGATTGCTCGGAAGACCTTCCTGCGGCACTCGCGCAAATCACGTGGCAGTCCGTACGCCAATCGTGGACGTCGCAAATCTTGAGCCATCGCAATTCGCATCCACTAGCGGCAAATTGCGTACTGTAGAAGGTGGAAAATGACGTCGGCACTCCGATTTCCAAGGACTTACGACGGCGGTAGCGATGGCCCCGCGGTTGCTATTGAGAAAGGCCCCCCGAAGCGGCGGCGGGCCTGCGTGTTGTGACTGGCACGCAAGCCCGCCGCTTCAAATCACACTCTACCGCTATGAAAACTACAACAACATCCGCAATCGCATTGGCCGCCCTCGGAATGATCGTTCCGCTGTCGGCCCAAGTCACCGAGAAGAAGGAGAAGACGGAAGTGCGTGAGAACGCCGACGGCTCCACCACGGAGAAGCACACCACGACCACCACCACGTTCAACCCGGAGGCCAGGACGAAAGTGGTGAAGTATTTCGATACCTACAAGACTGAGCGCTACGGTCTCCCGCCCGCCTACGTCACCAAGGTGAGGGTCAAGGAAATTCCCGCCGCCTGGAGGACCAGCGTCATCGCGCCCGGCATCGTCATCACCGAAAAGGAACGCCCGTACCTGATCGATGCTCCGCCTGAACTGATCAAGGTGCTTCCCGCTCCTGCTAGCTCCGATGTCCGTTACTATATGGCCGGGGGGAATGTGGTCGCCGTTGACAAGACCTACAAGGTTGTCGACTCGATCCAGGTACCCTCCGTCAAGATCACTGTGGACGACTGACCCAGGTCCACCGGTGACGATCACGGTGGAAAACTGACCCACTTCCATCGTGATCGTTCCTTTATAGCGAAATCTGATTTTCCGCGATTTGAGGCGCGGTCCGCTTGTCATTCTCCATCTCTCGTGGAGACCCAAGCGGGCCGCGCCTCATTGCGCGCAGCCCGAAGTAAGACACGACCCGTGGTTCCCCACGACGCCCGTCGACCGCCTGAACGACCCAGTCGCATCACCGCGGATGCAGCAGGAGTTCGACCGCACTGGAATCCAGCGTGGAGATGCTCACTCGACTCATTCTCCTCCATGATCGATATACCCGGCCACCCTTCGAACTAGTGCCGTCAAATTATGGCCTTGGAGAGGGACGAACTTCGTCTATCGTGGTCACTTAATCGGATTTAAGGTGACAATAACGCCCTTGATCCGTGGGTGGGGTCGACACCTTCTTCGTCCCTTTCACCTCTCCTGTCCCTTCAATCCCATGTGTTCGAAAGCCCGCAATCCCCGCTTCGCCCGGTGCTTACCGTTGGTCTTTATCGTCGTGTTGCTGGCGGGCCTTTTGGCGACCCCGGTTCGCGCCCAGGCACCGCCGGCCACGTTTACCCGCGTGATCAGCACGGCGTCCCAGTCGCTGACGGTGGACTTCGCGCTGCATCCGATCCGTAACGCGAACTTCGCGGTGCTGGTCCAGCAGTCCGACGGGAGCTTGTCAGCGTTCACTCCGGATGTGCCGCGAACCTACCTCGGCACCGTGCAGGGACGGCCCGGCGCCATCGCGTGTGGCCTGCTGAGGGCCGACGGCACCTTGCTGGCACGCATTGGTTTCGAAGATGGCACCACTTGGACCACCACCGGAGGCACCGCCTCCGCGAGCGGTTCCGGATTCACCCCCGCGTGGCCCACCTCGGTGGTGGCCTCTGGCGGTGCGGGTTCGGCCGTCTTTGCGGCTGAATACGGATTCGACTCCACCTTCAACCACTTCACCGCCTGTGGTGGAACCGCGGCCGGCGTGCTCGAGCAAATCGAGTTCTCCTCGATGTCAGCGAACATGGTTTACCTTCGTGACGCGGCCATCCTCCACCGGATCGGCAAGGTCGTCGTCCGTGCGGATCAAACGCAGGATCCTTACGCCACCGATGACGACACGAACAAGCTGCTGACCCGTGTCGGGACGGTCTGGCAGGCGGCAGGCACGCCGATGGGTAGCACCCACGATCTGGCCGCGGTCCTGCATTCGGAGGTGAATGGCGGCCTCGCCTGGGTCGGAGCGGTGGGAACCTCAAACCGTTACTCCGCGAATGATTCGGATGGAGACGGGGACTTCTCCGTGGTTTGGCGTCACGAGGCAGGACACAACTGGGGATCGAATCACTACGAGGGTGGCGGCAATCCCGAGGGCTCCACCATCATGTCCAACAACGCGCTCTCGCGTTTCTCCAGTTCGGAACTGCTCAGGATCATCAACCACCGCAATTCGAGGAGCCCCGGGATGCTCGACAACCTCGGTGCCTATACCTTCCCGCTTCCGCCGCGGGCGAACCAGGACGCGACTTCCTACCTGGTCACCGGCGCTACCAAAATCGACGTCCTGGCCAATGACTCGGACTCCAATGGCCAGGCGCTCTCGCTTCATTCATTCGCCGGCACTTCGGCATTCGGCGGCACGCTCAGCCGCTCGACCGGCACCGGCCCCGGCGGGCGTGACGAGATCCTCTACAATCCGCCACCGGTTCTAACCGCCGGCACGGACTGGTTCACCTATCGCATCCAGGATTCCGCCGGCATGCAGGCGGTGGGATACGTCGTGCTGCGGCCCACTTCCGAGATCGTCACTCCCGTGGATCACTGGACGCTGGATGATTCCGCGGGAACCACCGCCGTGAACCTCATCCGCACCACGAAGAACGGGACCCACCAGAATGGAACCGTGGTCAATCAGACTGGTGCCAACGTGGTGACCCGCAGGGGCGCGAGCTTCGATGGAACGAACGACCAAACCTCGATCTCCTCGCCGGGCTACAGCACCAACACCCTCACCTTCACCACGTGGGTGAAGCGGAATGGATCCCAGGCAGCGTGGGCACCATTGGTTTTCACTCGAGCCGGCTCCTCCGTGGCGGGCCTGCATTTCGGCACCGCCAACGAACTCCGCTACACTTGGGATGACGGCAACTACAATTGGGATTCAGGCATCACCGTTCCCGACAACACCTGGTGCCTCGCCGTCATGAGCGTCTCGCCCACCGGCACCACGCTCCACCTTCGCACGCCCACCGGCCTGCAGAGCGCCACCAATACCGCCACCCATGCCTCCGAGGCATTCAACGGCACGATGTATCTCGGCTACGATTCGACCAACGTCTTGCGCCACTTCAAGGGCTGGCTGGACGACGTCCGGGTTTACAAGTCGACATTCACCGCGACGCAGGTCGAGTCCCTCTATCAGCAGGCGCTCAACGCCCCGTCCGTCCAACTCACGGCACCCACCGCCGGATCGTCGATCTCTCCGCTGAACATCAACCTTGCGGCGAGCGTGACCACGCTGGCCGCCATCACCTCGCAGGTGGATTTCATCGAAAACGAATCCTCGCTCGCCTCCGCTCCGGTGGCTCCATGGACCGCGCAGTTGGCCGCGCTGGCACCGGGGGCGCATACCCTCACGGCTCGTGCCAGCTACGGCGATTGGGGTTATCAAATCGATTCCGCTCCGGTCTCGTTCACCGCGCTGCCGCCACCCCTGCCGGTGGTTACCGTCAGCTCCTCGCTGTCTGCGTCGAAACGCGGACCCATTCCGGGTTCGTTCACCTTCACGCGAAGCCACCCGATCGGATCCATCACCGTTCCGTTCACCCGCTCGGGAACGGCGATCCCGGGCACCGACTACATCGCCATCCCGAATGACGTGACGATTCCCGATGGCTCGCTTTCGCAGACCATCACCGTGGATCCGATTGCCGCGAGTCCCGATGGCATCAGTGAGACCATCACGCTCACCCTTTCTTCCGGGGCTAGCTATTCGCTGGGCTCGCCTTCGGCCGCCACCCTCACCATCGACGATCACATCACCTCGATCGCCGCCGGCGAGTGGGACGTGGGAACCACCTGGAACAGCGGAGTTCCGGCACCCATCAGCGGCACCCAGAACACCGGCGAAGGATATGCCGTGGCTCACACGGTCACCTCGAACGACAGCGCATCCAACAGCCAGGCGCTGGTGGCGAAGTCGCTCCGCATCCAGCCCGGCGGCATTCTGGATCTGTACCGCGTCCATAACTCGGGCGGCGAGACCATCACCTACAATCTTCCCTCCACCACGGTGGAGGATGACGGGACGCTGCAGTTCCGTTGTTCGAATGGCTCCTCGTTCCACAACGTGGCCGCCGGGGTTTCGTTTGGCGGGGCCACCACGCTCAAGATCACCGGTGGCAACTACGACAATGATGCGAACCTGACCGGAGCCCTTACCGGAAACGGAACGATTTCCGTGGTATCCGACACCGGCGCCGGTGGCAGCTATGTCCGCCAGCTCTCCGTCAATTCCTCTAACAACAACTCCTTCGCCGGCAACTGGACCGTCAATCATAGCGGTGGCGGCACTCAATCCGCCGCCTTGCGGGCCGGTGCCGCCAACGCGCTTGGCACGGGAACCGTCACGGTCGGCACCCGCGCCCTGCTCATCAACGACAACGCCACGGGCCTGAATTCCCTGGCGGGTATCGTCCTCAATGGAACCAGCGCCACCTTGCAGCTCAACCAGCCGTGGTCGAATGCTTCCGCAAGCCTCTCGCTCGCCGGAGGATCGCCGCTGGTGCAGCTCGGAAACGCCGCCTCCTCGATCGGCAATCTGTCCGGGCAGTTCGGGACCATCCAAGGCAGCGGTGGCTCCTCTTCGCTGACGGTCAATCAATCCACGGACCGGGAGTTCACCGCCGGCGTTGGAACCAACCTGCGTTTCACCAAGTCCGGACCTGCGGCGCTGACCTTGGCAGGCTCCCTGCATTCATCGCTCGTGATGACCCTCGCCAATGGGACCCTGGTATTTGCGGACCCATCGGTGATCACGTCGTTCACCCAGTCGGGCGGATTCCTGAGGATGGACCTTCCGGCCAGCCCGGCGACGGTACCACTCACGGTTTCCGGAAACTACACGAGGACCGCCGGAACGATCGCCGTCGATGTCACGAGCATCCCGCAAGCCAACGTTGCCTACACGCTGCTCCGCTATCAGGGCACGCGGACTGGCACTCCGACCGTCACGGTCAACGACAGCTCCGGCAGCGGCCTGGTGGCAACGGTGTCAAATGGGACCGCCTCCAACTCCGCCATCACGGTGGTCTTTTCCACGCCGCCTCCGCAATACACCCTCACCTATGGTGCCGGTGCCAACGGCACGCTCAGCGGCACCACGCCGCAAACCGTGATCCAGGGTGCCAGCGGCAGCGCGGTCACTGCCACGGCAAACGCCGGCTACCACTTCGTCAACTGGAGCGACGGCAGCACTGCCAACCCGCGCACGGACAGCAATGTCACCGGTAACCTCAGCGTGACGGCGAACTTCGCGGTCAACACCTACACGCTGACCTACACAGCAGGCGCCGATGGCACGCTCAGCGGCACCAGCCCGCAGACGGTCAACCACGGTGCCGGTGGCAGTGCGGTCACCGCCGTGGCGAATGCCGGCCATCACTTCGTCAACTGGAGCGACGGCAGCACCGCCAACCCGCGCACCGACACCAACATCACCGGCAACCTCAACGTCACGGCGAACTTCGCCATCAATACCTACACGCTCGCCTACACCGCCGGCTCCAATGGCACGCTCGGCGGCACCACGCCGCAGACCGTCAACTACGGTGCCAGTGGTAGTGCCATCACCGCGACGCCAAATACCGGCTACCACTTCGTCAACTGGAGCGACGGCAGCACCGCGAATCCCCGCACCGACACCAGCGTCACCGGCAACCTCAGCGTGACGGCGAACTTCGCCATCAATACTTACACGCTCGCCTACACCGCCGGTGCCAATGGCACGCTCGGCGGCACCACCCCGCAGACAGTCACTCACGGCACGAGTGGCAATCCCATCATCGCCACGCCAAATACCGGCTATCACTTCGTCAGTTGGAGCGACGGCAGCATCGCGAATCCCCGCACGGACACCAACGTCACCGGCAACCTGAGCGTCACGGCGAACTTCGCCATCGACACCTTCACGCTAACCTACACCGCCGGTGCCAACGGCACACTCACCGGCATCACACCGCAGACGGTCAACTACGGCGACAGTAGTAGTGCGGTGACCGCGGTGCCGGATTCCGGCTATGCCTTCACCGAATGGTCGGACGGTTCGACTGCCAATCCGCGCACCGACACGAACGTGACAGCCAACCTCACGGTCACGGCGAACTTCACCGCCACCGGCCCCGGCCCGATCCCCGCGCCATGGACCGAAGCCGAGATCGGCACCGTCGCCGCCACGACCAGCGCCACGTATTTGAATGGCACCTTCAATGTCACCGGCGGCGGCGCGAACATCTCCGGCAAGAACGACAGCTTCTACTTCGTGAGCCAGCCGTGGTCCGGCACCGGCACGATCACCGCGCGCGTGGTGAGCCTGCAGAATACCGGCACGGCAGCCAGGGCAGGCGTGATGATGCGGGAGTCCTCGGCCAGCGGTTCACGCTCGGTGTTCATCGGCCTGACTCCGGCCAACAGCGCCCAATGGGTCCGTCGCTCCAACACGGGCGGAAACAGCTCGGCGACGACATCGTCCGGCAAGCCCGCTCCGTATTGGGTGCGCCTGACCCGCGAGGGCAACACCTTCACGAGCTACATGTCTTCCAACGGCACCACCTGGACCCAGCTCGCGAGCGCGAACATCAGCATGTCCGCCAGCTACAGCCTGGGCATGGCGGCCTGCTCTGGCGCGAGCGACACCACGGTGGCAAGCGTGTTTGACAACGTGAGCGTGAGCAGCACCCTGCCACCGCCGCCAGAGGTGAACCCTACCACTCCGGAGGACCCGCTGCCGAAGATCGAGGCGTTCACCCTGGAAGACGGCACCGTGGACTTCAACGTCACCGGCGAAGCGACCGGCCTCTGGACGCTGGAGGAATCCACCGACTTCGTGACGTGGAGCCCCTTGCAGACCATGACGCTGGAGGCCGGCGGTCTCCAGCACAGCGAAGCCGACGAGCGCGGGGAGAAGCGCTTCCTGCGGCTGAAGTCCGAGCCGTGAGAGCCGGTGGCCTAGGCAGAAAAGATGACCGTCCGCGAGGTGGGCATCTCAAGCTGGCCCACCCGCGGGAAAAGGAGCAGCCTCGTGCATGGCGATGAATCCGATGAGACCTTGCTTCAAGATCGCCGCCATCGCAGCGGGCGGCCTTCTCGCCGGATGCGGGAATCTCCTTCACTCGGCGGCCCAGGTTCCCGGACTCAAGCAGGTGAGTGACTCGATGAACGAGCGGGCCTTCGTCGAGTGGATGGAAAGCGATCCGGCACCGCAAGTCCGTGCACGGATCGCGAAGGGAGAGTATCGGCTGCTCGGGCTGGCGATCTACGCGAAGAAGGACTACTGGATCCCCGGTGTGGCGGGTCACAAGAAGGAGCATGGTCGCTACGATGTCACCTGGCAGGGAGTGGGCGGCGACTACGAGAAGCACATCCCGCTGGCGGAGTCCTACATGGCACGCTTCAATGGAATGATGCTGAAGGAGCGCAAGGGCGTGCCGCTGGACGTGTATGCCCGCGGCCCGCAGCATGAGGACTACTCGGGGGCGGAATGAATCCGAAGCCCTCCCCATGACGTCAATCCTCGCGATCTTTGTCGCCGATTTCTTGACCTGCCGCTGGCCATCATCCAGATCCACGGGCGGCAATCACAACCGGGATAATTCATCACCATGGGAGCTGACCTCATCTGGCAACGCGTGCATTGGGCGAAGACGCAAAAGGCCGCGGAGAAGGGAAACCTGCACGCCAAGTTTTTCGACGAGGATGCCGACGAAACCGGTGAGGCCTTCGAGGCCGAGGAGGTGGAGCTGGACGATGCCGTCTCCTGGCTCGGCGCCTGGTATCCGTGGATGGAGCTGACGGAGTCGATCGCCAAGTCCGGCTTGCCACGGTCCGCGGATTTCGAGCGACAGGCAGCACTATTGCGGGAACTCGGGATCCTCTGGGGCACATCTTGGGAAGAAGAAGACATTCTCAAAGGGGCCACCGGGGCGCGGAAGGACGTGGCGCTGCCCGTGGGCGAAGATGTGGAACCGCCGTTCATCGCGGCCTACGCGCCGGAAACACTGTCCGAACTTGCCGAGCGTGTGCGGGCGGAGGATTGGGGACACTTCACCCGACAGCTCGATGCCGTCCGGGCCGCCATGGATGACGCGTCAGATTTGCGGCCTTCTTCGGAGGAGATCACCGAGCTGTTAGACGCTCTTCCGGAGTTCCTTGAGTCCCTTGGGGAAGAAGGCCGCGGGGTGCTGACATGGCTGTCGTTTTGAGGGGTGCCCCGCGCCGTCTTGGAAAGTGGGCGGAGATCGAAGTCCCGCTTCCCGCATAAGCCAGGCCGTCCTTCCAAGGCGGCTACGCAGCATCCGGCAGCGCGGTGGGCGGACACGTCAATCAATGCGCCAGGATCTCCTCTTTTTCGATCACGAAGCGCACGAACCCTACCTCGTTGGAAGCGGGCATCGTGACCTGATAGACATTCCGCGTGGGCGTGGCATCGATGACCACCGGGGTGGGTCCGCTGTCCCACACGACGAAGCCGGTGCTGGTGGTGGAGCTTCTGACCGTGATGCCGGTGACCGATTTCGGCGCGCTGATGCTGACCGTGAGGAGGCCATCGGCAACGACGGCGGCGATGGGTTTCGGCTTTGTGGAACCGGTGGCGGGCACGCCGCGGAAATAGGCTTCGAGGTTCTCGATGCCATCGCCGTTCGGGTCGGCTTCCGCATCATCATCGGGCGCGGTGAGTTCCTGTTCCTCCACCCATTGCGCGAAGCTCTTTGGGGTGATGACGGCCTGATAGTCGCTGAGCACCACCTTCGCCGGCGCGGCTGAGCCGGGGCCGTAGCTGACCTTGAAGGAGCCGTGGGGGGTGGCGAGGCGGGCACCCGGTAGCACATTGGCGAAGCTGCCCGCGATGGGCATGTCGCTGGTGAGGATCTCGTAGGTGGAGGTGTAGAGCACCTCGTCATCAAAGTCATCGATGGTGGAAAGCGAGAGCTCGCCGCCAAGGGTGACGCCGGAGGTGCCAGCGCTTTGCACGATCTTGTCGTGCGAGGTGCCGCCGATCTCGATTTCGAGGGTCGAGCCGGAAGCGAGCGTGAGGTCATCGGTCACGACGATCTGTCCGGCGGAGTTTCCCGGGGCGATGGTTCCGTCGGTGACGGTCAGCACGCTGTCGATGGTGCCATTTCCGGAGACGGTGCCGTCGCCGGTGACCTCCAGCGTGGTGGCCTTGAGGATGAAGCTATCGATGCCGCTGCCGCCGAGATTGAGATTCCCGCCGGCGAGGTTGTAGGTGCCGAGGACATTGAGATTGCAGGGCAGACCCGTGACCTCGATCTCGCCGCTGCCATGGAGTCCACCGGCCACCAGGAAGGTCGAGTTCCCACCCAGGCGCACCCTGCCGTTGTTGGTGAAATTGCCGGCGATGTTGAAGACCGTGGTCCGGGTGGATGGATTGATCGCCAGCGTGAGCAGGCCGTTTTCTCCATTGAGGAAATTCCCGGTGGTCTGGATCTGGTGCCCGTCGTCGAGCGTGATAAAGCCATGGTTCTCCGCGAGATTGCGGAAGGCATCGAGACCGGTGTTCTGGTCGCGGACGACGGCATTGGGACCGAAGAGATTGAAGCCCGAGCGATTGACGACGATGTCCGCCCCTTCGAATTGGAGGATGGCCTCCGTGATGGATTGACGGTCGAACACGGAGAAGCCACGGCCGCCGGTGATCGTCCTGGTGGCGAGCGAGAAGTTGGTGAGATTGCCGAGCGAGTATTGCCCGCCGCCATTGACCAGGCCGCCCTCGATGGTGGTGGTGCCTTCGACGAACAGATTCTTGCCGGGACCGATGGTATTGTTAGAGAGCGCGGCATTGTCCGCGATGAAGAGCGAGTTCACGGTGGCGTGCACATCCAGGAACGGGGTCCACCACCAGTAGGGGTTCTCGAATTCATCAAGCCGGTTCGGGATGACCGCATCATCCTCCGGGGCGGGAGTGCCGCTGGACCAGTTGCTGGAATCGCTCCAGACGTATCCTCCGAATTCCTCGATCTCTTCCGGCCCGAGGAACTCGGTGGTGATCTGGGAAAAGGAAACGGCAGGTGTGGCTGCGGCAAGCGAGATGAGAAGACGAAGAGGCAAGGCACGGGTCATCCGGCCCATGGGGAGAGTGGATTTCATGGCGACAATCTGAGGGGGAAAGGAGGGACTCTGAAGCAACAGTGCCGTAGCAGCACAGGGTACAGAGCTTTCGAATACAAACGGCGAGGACTCACCAAGACAAGAGAAAAGCCCATCGGGGCGCGCGCGTATGCCGCCGCCGCGCGTTTCATTTTGCCCGCTTCACTTCCTTGATCTCACGCCCCGGCGAACTTCTCCTTTCGCCGCAGGGTCGGCGAGGTGCCAGTGATGCTTGCGAAGCAGCGGTTGAATTGGGAGAGCGATTGGTAGCCGACTTCGAAAGCGATCTCGGAGACACGCTTGCCGGGCTTGAGGATCTCGCACTTGGCGGCTTCGACACGGCAGCGGTTGACGTAGCCGGTGAGGGTGAGGCCGGTGGCTTCATTGAAGAGCCGGCAGAAGTGCGACTCGCTGAGGCCGGCCTCGCGGGCGACGGTGCCGAGCGTTAGCGAGTCATCGAGGTGCGCGTGGATAAATCGGCGGGCCTTGGCGATGGCGGCGGGCTCGCTGCCTTCCTCGATGATGGCGAGCGATTCTGCGTGGCGGCTGAGGACGTGGTCTTGCGTGAAAGCGGTTACCGATGGTCGCGGCGCAGCCGCCCTCGGACTGCTGCGGTCATCCGCAGCTTTTGAATGGAGGGAACGGCGAGCCACTGGTGAAGGGTCGCAGCGATCCTGGTGGGCCGATTTGGTCCAACTGAATAAGCCGGCTCCACCTTGCACTCGAAAGCTGCGAATCATCGCAGCAGTCCGAGGGCGGCTGCGCCGCGGTTATGGGGCCGACCTCACTCCGTGGCCCCGCGCGATGGAAGCCGAAGGCCCTTGGACTGCTGCGCCGCGGTTATCGGGCCGGCCGCTAGGGGAGCACGCGATTCAATATCTCGATCAGCCGCTCGCGGAGGGGGCGGGCCTTGTCGGCGAGGCGGGTCTGCTCCTTTTCGTATTCGCGGCGGCCTTCGGGGGTCTCGATCTTTACGGGTTCGAGGCCGTAGGCGGTGAGGTCATACGGGCTGGCGCGCATGTCGAGGTCGCGGAGTTCCATCGCCAGCTCGAAGCAGTCCATGAGCAGGTCCGAGCCGACCCATGGCATGGCTTTGAAGGCCCACTTGTAGAGGTCCATATTCGCATGGACGCAGGCGGGCTGCTCGAAGTCCTGACGCTCTAACAGCGTGGGCTGGAGGCGATTCAGCGGCAGGGCTTCGGCGTGGAAGAAGCGGAAGGCATCGAAGTGCGAGCAGCGGATCGGACGCGACTCGACGAGCGCATCGATTTCCTGCTGCGGCAGGCGCAACGTGGTGGTGGTCGCGTGGCGGACGTCGGTGCCGCGATAGACCATGGCCCACTCGTGGAGGCCGTGGCAGGCGAAGTTCGGCGCGCGGTCGCGGGTCGCGGCGAGCATCTCGCGGATCCAGCGGAGGCGGGCGAGTTCCTTGGCCTCTAACAAGTGCGGATCGGTGAAGACGGTGCCGGCGCTCTCGTCATGGCGGTAGGGTGACTTCGTCCAGCAGGCGGGCATGCCGTAGGAAGGCGGACGCTCGAGCGCGCAGCCTGCTTCGGGATGCCACTCCTCCAGCTTCGCGAAGGAGAAGGGATAGTAGGAGAAGAGGAAATCCTCCACCGGATGCGGCTGGTGGTGAGCACGACGCCGGCGCGCGGGCGCGGTCCATTCCTCGGCCCGGGCACGATGCCGCGCGACCCGCTGCTGCCACTCGCGGGCGGGGATCAGGATCGCGGTGGTCGCTCCGGACATCGGCGGGGAGGAGACAGGAGAAATCACCAATCATCAATCCTCCAATCACCAATCGAAGTGTTTGGAAGAGTGATGGCTCTCGCTCCGGCAGACCCGGATCGGGAGCAGGCAAGGTTTCCCGCCGGGCTCCGCATCTGGCGTCAGCGGTCCAGCCTCTTCAGGCAGTTCGATTGGTGATTGGAAGATTGGTGATTGATGATTCGCCAGCGAAAAAGGGTGTTCATCCGACCGCCGTCGTGGTCTGCTGCGCGCGCACCGCAGCGCCCGCCGGATGAGCGAGAATTTTTACCAGCAGACCACCACCGCGCCGACCTCGACCTTCGATGTCTCGCTGCGGCCTCCCGTGTTTTCCGAGTTCATCGGCCAGGAGAAGGTGAAGGACCGCCTGCTGCTGATGGTGGAAGCCGCCCGCCAACGCGGCGACGTCCTCGATCACGTGCTGCTGTCCGGCCCGCCGGGATTGGGCAAGACGACGCTGGCAAACATCATCGCGCGCGCCACCGGCTCGCAGCTCCACGTGACCTCGGGGCCGCAGATCGAGAAGGCGGGCGACCTCGCCGGCGTGCTGACGAATTTGCAGAAGGGCGACGTGCTCTTCATCGATGAAATCCACCGGCTGCACCCGGCGATCGAGGAATACCTGTATCCCGCGATGGAGGATTTCCGGCTGGATATCATCATCGACTCGGGGCCATCGGCGCGATCGATCCAGCTCAATCTGCCGCGCTTCACCTTGGTGGGTGCGACGACCCGCTCGGGCATGTTGACCGCGCCGCTGCGCTCGCGCTTCGGGCTGGTGAACCGGCTGGACTACTACACGCAGGAGGAGCTGGCGCAGATCATCGAGCGCTCGGCCGGCTTGCTGGAGATCCCGGTGAAGCATGAGGGCGCGATGGGGATCGCGGCGCGTTCCCGTGGCACGCCGCGCGTGGCGAATGCGCTGCTCCGCTGGGTGCGCGACTATGCGCAGGTGAAGGGCGATGGGACCATCGATGGCCCGCTGGCCGATGCCGCGCTCGCGATGATCGAGATCGACGAGCAGGGTCTGGACGAGATGGACAAGCGCATCCTGGAAGCGCTGATCTACAAGTTCAATGGTGGCCCGGTCGGTGTTGGTTCGCTGGCCGTGGCGGTGGGTGAGGATGGGGCGACGATCGAGGAGGTGCATGAGCCTTTCCTGATCCTGCAGGGGTTCTTGCAGCGGACGCCGCGAGGCCGGGTGGCCTTGCCGGCGGCATATGTGAAGATCGGCGCGAAGATGCCGCCGCCGGGGGATGGACAGGGGATGCTGCTGTAGGGTGGGGCAAGTGGTCCGTGCACGCCGGAAGACGGGAGCGATGGCAGTGGAGTAAGGAGTGGCGACCTTACTGTCGCCTTGGATAGTTCGGGCCGAGATTTGCGGGCTGTGGGTGCCGGTGATCCGGCTTTGCAGGCTGATTCGCCTTTGCAGCGTGGGGGACAGTACGGTCCCCGCTCCCTAATGGGCTGATGGTCTCCGACGTCCGGGCAGGCAGCTTCGTTCCGCACGCGGAGCGTGCAGACCACGATGGATGCCGGTCTGAAAGCCAGCTATCACACCCGCAATCTCCCCTTCCCCTCCCCGCGCTCCCGCTCTAGTTTCCGGCCGGATGTCCAAGACCGAGACCGAGACCGAGACCGAGACCGAGACCGAGACCGAGACCGAGATCGAGATCGTTTCCCAGACCGTGGACCGGTGCCGTGCTGCCGGGCTGCGGCGGACGAAGGCATTGGAGGAATTGATCGCCACGCTGATCGAATCGCCGCGGCCGATGACGCTGGGCGAACTGGCGGCCTCGCCGCGGATGCGCGACCAGTGCGACAAGGCGACGGTCTTCCGCCTGCTGCAGCGGCTGGCGGAAAAGGGCATCGCCCGCCGGCTGGGCCTGCACGAGCGCGCGGCGTATTTCACGCTGCTGATTCCCGGCCGCCACTCGGACTACCTGATCTGCACGGAATGCGGCAGCATCGAGTCGGTGAAGGCCCCCTGCCCGGTCCACGAGCTGGAGGATGAGATCCGGCTCAAGACCGGCTACAAGAACCTCTACCACGAGCTCGAATTCTTTGGCACCTGCCCCGCTTGCGCATGAACCGCCTGATTCGCACCGCCCTGACCTTGTTCGCTTCGGCGAGCGTCCTGATCTTCCTCGTCCTCAAGCGGCTCGAGGATGCCCGCAAGATGATGGGGCAAGCCCAGGCATCGGAGGTCCAGATAGCCAACTTCGGACTCATCATCGCCGCGGTGATGATGGCCATCGGTCTCGGGCTCGTGATCACTGCTCTGGTCCGTTCGCGGAAGGAAAAGGCGAAGGAGAAGCAGCCGGCCGATCATGGATGAGACGCTGGAGAGCGACTTCCTGAAATTCATGGAGGTCGAGCGCACGGCCTCGCCACGCACGCTGGTGAACTACCAGCTCGCGATGGCTTCCTGCCGCGAGTGGCGCGGCGAGGGCTTCACGGGTTGGCGCGATCTCGGACCGGATGATTTCCGCCGCTGGCTGTTCGAGATGATGAAGGCGGGCCTCTCGAAGGCGACGATCCGGCTGCGCTTCGCGGCGATCCGCTCGTTCTACAAGTTCCTCGTCCATCGCCGCGGCTTCGCGAAGAGCCCGGTGGCGGAGGTCCAGCTCCCGAAGCCGGAGAAGAAGCTGCCGGTGGTGCTCACCATCGCGCAGATCGATGAGCTGCTCGCGCTGCCACTGCAGGTGCCGCTGATGAAGCAGACGAAACCGTGGATGCCGCTGCGCGATGCCGCGATCCTGGAGCTCTTTTACTCGTGCGGGCTGCGTATCTCGGAGCTGCGCGGGCTGGATGTGAGGGACATCGATTTCCTCGGCGAAAACGTCCGGGTGATGGGCAAGGGCGCGAAGGAACGCATCGTGCCGATCGGTGGGCCGGCGCTGGCAGCCTTGCAGCGCTATCAGCGCGAGGCGGCGGTGACGAATGGGCCGCTGTTCCTCGGCAAGCTCAAGACGCGGATCACGCAGCAGGCGATCGATCTGCTGCTGAAGAAGTACCTGAAGCTGAGCTCGATCCCGTTCAAGATCTCGCCGCACAAGCTGCGGCACAGCTTCGCGACGCATTTGTTAGATGCGGGGGCGGACTTGCGGTCGGTGCAAAGCTTGCTGGGTCATGCGTCGCTCTCCACGACGCAGATCTACACGCACGTGACGAAGGAGCGGCTGCGGAGCGCGTATGATCAAGCGCATCCGCGGGCGAAGTAGGTGGTGTGAGGGTCGCCCGATGACCGCGGCGCAGCCGCCCTTGGACTGCTGCGATTGTTCGCAGCTCTTGAGTGCAGAGTGGAGAAGGCCTCCCAGTTGGACTAAACCGGGCTTTCGGGATCGCTGCGATCTTCACAAGTGGACAGCCGCTGCGTGCATTCAAAAGCTGCGGATGACCGCAGCAGTCCAAGGGCCTTCGGCTTCCATTGCGCTCGACCACAGGGAGAGGGCCGCCTCATGGCCGCGGCGCAGCCGCCCTTGGACTGCTGCGATTGTTCGCAGCTCTTGAGTGCAGAGTGGAGAAGGCCTCCCAGTTGG